>CAMLGP010000377.1 GCA_946479535.1 uncultured Bacteroidota bacterium | reverse complement strand
AGAAATATTACCGCAGCATGATAGGCTTTGATAATGAAAGCTGGAATATAAGGGACAGGCACATGATTGAAACCTTACAGCGGTTAATGGATTTTCATGGCAGGGATGCCAAAGGAATTGTTTGGGAGCATAATACTCATATCGGTGATGCACGTGCAACAGATATGGCACGATCAGGAATGGTGAATACCGGTCAGTTGGCTCGTGAGATCTGGGGAGAAGATAATGTTTATCTCACAGGCTTTGCTTCCTATGAAGGTACGGTGATAGCCGGTGAAGAATGGGGAGCACCAATGGAAGAAATGGAACTACCGGCTGCAAGAGCCGGTAGTATTGAAGCTGTACTCCATAAAACAGTAGGAAATGATGGCTATATTTTATTTAGCGAGGAGAATAATAAGCTATATGAATCGGCTATTCATCACCGCGCTATTGGAGTTGTGTATGATCCTGCAAGGGAGAAAATTGGGAACTATGTTCCATCCGTTTTGGCTAGGCGGTATGATGCCCTTATCTTTATTGACACATCTACCGCTCTTCATCCACTGGTTTTGCATCCCGATCCTCATAAATTGCCGGATACTTATCCTTTTAAGGTTTAGTTATTCTCAGTATATTTTTTAAAATTATCCATGATGGCCTGCCATCCACCTCTTTGCATTTCAACAGGGTTCTGAGACTCAGCATCAAAATCTTCTGTAATAGTGGTTTGATTGCCCGTTGTTTCGAAATTCACTTTTACTTTTCTGCCATCACCCAAAGTATACTCAATGTATTTATTGGGGACTACTTCATCATATACACCACCGAAATCAAATCCAAAACTGCCATCCTTGGCTTCCATGCGGGCAGAAAAGCTGCCACCTTTGCGAAGGTCATTTTCTGATTTTGTTGTGTGCCAGTCTTCAGAGGCGGTGTTCCATTTAATAATATGAGCGGGTGTTGTCCAGTATTCCCAAATTTTACTGATGGGTGCGTTTACTGTTGTTGCTACCGTGATGACGGTCACTTCCTGGGTTGCCATTTTTTATGATTTAAGGTTATTGTTTCAGTTTGACAGGACAAATATCGGCCGGATAATAGTATCCTCAGCTGTGGTAATACGACAAAGCGAAGGGTGATTGCGACAGTAAGCCTTCATTCCCCTATCTTTAAGAAAAAAATGTCACGGAGACGCTTTATACGGAATTCTGCCCTGATAGGCGGGGGACTGAGCCTCAATGCCGGACAGGTTTTTTCCCGTAATACCGTCCTTGGCAACTTGGCAGGTGATCAGTTCCTTCCGGAGGAACCCTGGTTTGGTAAAGCAGTAAGATGGGCTCAACTGGCTTTTGTAGAAACAGACCCTGGTCATTGTGATCCCGATTTCTGGTTAAGCTATTTTAAGAAGATACATGCGCAGGGCGCCCTGTTAAGCGCTGGTGGAATTGTAGCCTTTTATCCCACTGATATTCCTCTCCATCATCGCAGTGATACTTTGGGCAATTCCAACCTGGTGGGTTATATGGTAGATGGCTGCCGTAAAATGAATATGAATGTATGCCTCCGTACAGACCCTCATGCGGCCAGGCAGAATGTTTATGATGCACATCCAGACTGGATACAGGTGCTGGCTAATGGTGAGAAAAGAAGGCATTGGGCCAATCCTGATCTATGGGTCACCTGTGCGCTGGGACCATACAATTTTGAATTCATGACCAGCGTGAACCAGGAGATCATGGAGCGTTTTCAGCCAGATGGAATATTCTCCAACCGATGGGCTGGCCATGATATCTGCTATTGCGAACATTGCACAAAAAATTTCAAAGCTTATTCAGGATTGGATCTGCCACGAAGTACTGAGCGACTGGATAAAACATATATCCGCTGGACCGAATGGAGAACGGAGCGACTAAGAGAATTGTGGATGTTATGGGATGGAGAGATCCGGAAGAAGAAAGCAGGATCCCGATTTATTCCCAATGGATTTCCCGATAAGGTCATTACGGGTAAGAATGCCGATTTCTTTTTTGCAGACCAGCAGGCGAGGAGTGGAGTGATCCCCCCATGGTCAAATGCACGAGGTGCCAAAGAGAACAGGGCTACCATGGGAATGAAACCGCAGGTGAACATATTCAGTGTGGGAGTGGAGGAAGAATATCGCTGGAAGGATTCCGTACAGAGTCTTCCGGAATTAAGGATCTGGGTAGCAGAAGGTGTTGCCAATGGATTAATTCCCTGCTTCGTAAAATTTGGTGCATACCTGTATGACAAACGATGGCTGGATACTGTTAGTGATATGTACCAGGTATATGCCCGTGCAGAAAAATATCTAAGGAATATAGCAAGCCTTGCAAGAGTGGCGCTGGTGTATTCTGAACAAACTGACAAACTGTATGGGAAGGAAACCTGGCAGCAACGTAACCGTGATCATTTGCATGGTATGTATCATGCACTGGTAGAATCACGCATTCCTTTTGAGATGGTGAATGCCAGGTTATTTACTGAAGAATACCTGAAGCCTTATAAATTATTATTGCTTCCCAATATTGCCGTTCTTTCAGATGAAGAATGTGAGGAGCTTAAAAAGTTTGTGGAAAGAGGTGGAAGTATTGTAGCAAGTTTTGAGACCTCATTGTATAATGAGAAAGGAGAAAGACGGACCAATTTTGGATTAGCTGATCTTTTTGGTGTTTCCTATAACAACAAAGTGGAAGGGCCGATGAAGAACAGTTACCTTAAGTTTAAGAAGGACCCAACATCCATGACTTTCCATCCTGTGGTTAAAGGCCTGGAAGATGCTTATAGAACCATCAATACTATTTACCAGGTCCATGTAACACCAGACGAAAAAGTAAAATTTCCAAGCCCCGTAACACTTATCCCAACCTATCCTGATCTGCCAATGGAGGATGTATTCCCCAGAACAGAAGATACAGCTATACGGGAGATCTATCTGCGTGAGATAGGAAAAGGAAGAGTAGTGTATATTCCCGGTGATCTTGACAGGACCTTCTGGCAAATACTGAATACAGATCATGGAAAACTGTTAAGCAATTCATTTACATGGGCATTAAATGAGCCACCACTTGTAAAAGTGGATGGGCCGGGTTTGGTTGATGTTACAGTATGGCAGCAGAAGGATTCCATGGCTGTTCATCTCGTTAACCTCACTAATCCCATGATGATGAAGGGACCATTCAGAGAGTTTATACCTGTTGCTACAACGGCAAATATAAAAGCGCCAAAGGGTAAAAAAATAACTTCTGTAAAATTACTGGCTGCTAATAAAATCCTTCCGGTAAATGATCACGGTAATGGCGTTACTGTATTTATTGGGGGATTGGTGGACCATGAGATCATAGGACTCGATTTAAAATAATAAATAGTAAAATAATGATTGCAATTAGAAAGGTTTTAATGCTTGTTTCACTTTTTCTCGTTAGCAGTATAATAGTAAACGCACAGAAGAAAGCAGCAGATGTTTCAAGTCCAAATGGAAGGATCCAGGTATCGGTTTGGACAGATGAAGCGGGCAGGCCAATGTATTATGTAAGGGCGAATAATGAGGAAGTGTTGCGGCCATCCCGTCTGGGACTGGTAAGAGAAGATGAAAATTTTGCTGAATCATTGAAACGGGTAAAAAATACGCTGATTGAAAAAGTTACAGACCAGTATCATATGATCAATGCGAAAAAGGAAAATATCACCTATTCCGCCAATAGAATGATTTTTACTTTTCAGAATACCAAAAAGCAGACCATGGAAGTCATATTCCAGGTTTCCAATGATGGGGTTGCATTCCGGTATTATTTTCCCGGTTCATCCAATGATATCAAAAAGGTTATAAGTGAGCAGACATCGTATCATTTCCCATTGACAGCAAAAGCTTTTTTGCAACCAATGCAGGTAGCCAAATCAGGCTGGGAGCAGTCCAATCCCGCTTATGAAGAGCATTATAAACAGAATATGAGTGTTGGCACTCCTGCACCTACTCCTGCTGGCTGGGTTTATCCTGCGCTATTTCAATCGGGAAACAATTGGATATTGATCACCGAGTCATCATTGGATACCAATTATTGCGCAACAAGATTGAAGACTGAATCTCCTGATGGAGAATATTCTGTTGGCTTTCCTGATCCAAGAGAAATATTTACAGGTGGCGGTACACTTCCCATATCAAAACTTCCTTTTTATTCACCCTGGAGAATAATAACTATTGGAAACCTGAAAACAATTGCTGAATCAACACTCGGAACCGATCT
>CAMLGP010000376.1 GCA_946479535.1 uncultured Bacteroidota bacterium | reverse complement strand
CACTGAAAGTATAAGTATCTGAGGAGCTTTGTTTGCTGGCACCAAACATTCCGCCACCCGCTTTCATGGTAATGATCTTTCTTTTTCCTTTGGAAGATTCTGTTTTGTATAACTGAATACTGGAAGAAGGATCTTTAAATCCATACATATCCATGCCCATTCCACTCATCATGGAAGGATCCATACCATTTGCACGCATCACAGAATCAGCAGCTGGATTGCCTGGATTTTTTTCTGTTTCAGAACCCGTTGAAAATACAAAAGAAAGATCCCTGCCGGACTTTAATCGTATTCTTGATTTATCTCCATCCAGCTGGTAAGATTGCTCATAACTGGTGATCTTGTTTTTATTTTCCATTTTGGAATGGTCCTTTTCCAGGCGAACAACCTGGTTCACACTATCCTTTTTCAGGAAATAAACTTCATTGGAAAATTCAGGATCGGGATATATTTGTGCCCTGAGGATGCATGCACATCCTAACAGCAGTATCAGGAGGATTATCGTTTTCATTGATTATCATTTTTTGGTTTCTTCTCTTTCTTTTCCTTTTTACCGAATACCCAACCCGCATAAGCCATGAATACATTGTTCTTTACATCCACTTTGGGATAGAATGAAGGAGTTTGGCCGGCCTCTGGCTGTTTGTAAAGATCTCCAAGACTTATATTGATACGCGCCCCCAGCACCAGGCCGGATACTGGATGTATTTCTACGCCACCTCCATAACCATAGTCAAAGCGATTGTAAAAACTCATCATCTTGTCCAAACCAGCGGGAAGTCCCTGTGTGGTTGTTTTGTTACTGTCTGCCTTTGCATTCAGCAGAAAAGCCATTTGCGCACCCAGCATGATGGTAAAGTATTTGGTGATATTGATAGCCATATATTGGGGAAGCATGATATAATCCAGATCAACTGTGCCGGTGTTAGTACTGGTTTTGTAATTATAGCCCTGGCGGGAAAAAAGTATTTCGGTGCGTGAGCCCATTATGCCTTTGGAAGGTGGTGCAAGGAAGAGTCCTGCATGAAAACCCGTGCGACTACTGTTATTGATGGAAGAGGCTTTGGTAACATTTGCAAAATTTAATCCTGCTTTGATTCCCAATCCCAAACCCTGGCTTAACACAATCAGAGGAAGGAAGGCTAAGGCAAGGAACATATACTTTTTCATAAACGCATTTTTAAAAATTATAGATAGGCTGGTTAAATGCCCGATTAAATGGTTGATCAATTTGTTGATTTGATAGTCTGGAAATTCTTAGTCAATGCTTTTCCAGTCGATCCCAAATGCATACACCACAAATTCTTTAAGTTCCATATTCTTGACCCATACAAAACCATATTCGCCGGCATCAAGCTGGTCTGGTAACTGGATCATATAATTATCTGGTGAGATCATCTTCACGCTAAAGTTGATCAGTTTGCCCCTTGCATCATCTTTATCATTGAGTAATCCATCTTTTGCATTGATGGTTACTTCTCTCTTCTGATCAACCGGAACAAACTGGTAGAGTTTGATATAGGAGGTGAGGTCAATTACATCACCGCTGGTCTTTATAACGAAAACAATATCCTTTTTTGCCATAAACCGGGCACGTGAAGAATTGGCATCCATGGTGAGGGACTGTTTGGCTCCTTTGAGGCCCAGTGTTTTCTTTTTGGTAGCCATGATGGCATTTGCATTTTCCAGCTTGATGATCTTGTTGCCGTCCGTATCATAGTAATAAGGCTGGTTAATGTATTCCGGGGTGGGTATAACTATTTCAACCTGTTTGGCAACTGCAGGATGTTTGGCTACAGGATTTTTGACAACGTGTGGTTGGTGTTTGACAATAATGGTATCGTATTTAACTCCTTTCTTTACGGTTTTTGTTTGTGTTTGGGCTGGGAGGTGCACACAATAGAGGATGAGGCTAAGCAGTGCAGTTATGGTGACATTTCTTTTCATTCCAGTAATTTTAAATCAGTTAAACTTACAGGAATAGGGAGCCCACACCAATAGAACAAAAGTTAGTCCCGACGCCGAGTAATTGCAGTACATACCATCTTACATCATCCGCCTTCGGCAGGACTATGACGGCATCGGCCCCTGAAGTATGGCGGGAATTGTTCGCTAAAGTTTTAACGTAAACGTATCAGTTGGACTTTCCAAAAGCCTTATTGATGGCTTCCGTTCTGTTCTGCACATGTAATTTTTCGTAGATCTTATGAATGTGCTGGCGCACAGTTCCGGTGGAAATAGTGAGTTGATCGGCTATTTCTTTATAGAGAAGTCCTTTGGAGAGTAATTGCAATATTTCATTCTCCCGTTTGCTCAATGCTTCCACAGGTTCAGTGTCTGCCTGCTGCTCACGGAATATGGTGACTACTTTGCGTGCAATATTGGAACTCATTGGTGAACCGCCTTTGTGTAATTCTTTAAGGGATTCTGTTATTTGAAGAAGTCCTGTGTTTTTTAAAAGATAACCTGATGCACCGGCCTTCAACGCTTCAAATACCTTTTCATCATTCTCATAAACAGTAAACATCATGAATTGCGTGCGCGGGACCTTTTTCTTTACCTGGCGGATGCATTCAATGCCGTTGATGCCCGGAAGATTGATGTCCATGATCACGATATCCGGATTGATCCTGGGCAGATCAACCAGCGCTTCCTCTGCAGTTTTAAAGGTATCCAATACTTTAAATTCTGGGTTCAGTGAAAGGAACTGGCTTAGTCCCTGCCTTACCTCATCCAGGTCTTCAACTATAACTAAACTGATACTCATGTGTGTATGACGAATATAGTTTTTACTTAAAGTGCGGCCAATATAACATAAGTTAGTCCCGATAGTCTTCCGGATAGAGTTAACTCTTAATAGCTATAGGTAGCAAATCCTATCCCGATGGCTATCGGGACTCTAAAGGTACAGTGATCAATACAATTGTTCCACAATCATGGATGATGCGGCAGCTTCCTCCCAAATTTTCCATTCGCTTCTTCATATTTCCGAGACCGTTGCTGAAAGGTCGTATATTATTTTCATCAAAACCGGTTCCATTGTCGTGAATATTGATATGCAGTTCATGATCCGTAATGATAGTAATACATACCTGCGAAGCCTGCGCATGCTTTACCACATTGTGTAATGCTTCCTTTACTGTTAGATAAATGTTGCGTCTGAATTCTCCACTAACTGATTTTAAGCGAACCTGGTCTGTTACATGAAAGCTGCCATGAATGCCGTTTTGCGATAAGTATTCAGAAGCATAAGCACGGGTATAGGAAAGAAGATCGCTTAATGAATCATTCTTTTGGTTCAGGGCCCAGACTATCTCACCCATTTTGTCAATCATATCATGCGAATATTCTCTGATCTTGCCGATATCTTCTTCTATCGGTTGTTGTTGCTGTTTCTTAATGCCAATGGTCTCACTTAGAAATTTGATCTTTGATAGGCCGGCTCCCAGGTCATCGTGCATATCAGTGGCAATCCTTGTTCTTTCTTTTTCTACTGCCTGCTGTTTTTCCAACAATGTTTTTTGTTTCTCCAGCTTACGCCGGTAATACAGGCGAATGATCAATGTAATGACTGCAATGATCAACATAACAGCCAGAATCCTGAACCAGGTTGTTTGCCAGTAGGGGGGAATGATGGAAAAAGAATAGCTCAGGTTGCGGGGAGGATAGCTTGTAGAGGGAAAACTGGCTTTTACATTTAGTGTATAGTTTCCGGGAGCCAGATTGAGAAAATTGAAATCCGCAATAGGGGAAGGTTCGCTCCAATCGTTATTGCCGCTTCCCAGGAGCTGATAACTATACTGCACCTGTTGTTCATCAACAAATGAGGGAGCTGCCATGGTAATAGAGAGGTTACGCTGCGTATAAGGCAGTTTTAAATTATTTGGAGCATATACCTGCACGCCATTTACTTTAATTTCTTCTATAAAAAGATTGGGTGCAGATGCGGTGGTTTTTTTATTTACAGGAGATATCTTCAGGGACATTCCGTTCCGCAAAATAGCATTGGCTTCTCCATACCTGTTTACCCAAACATAGTTAACATATCCATAAATATTGTTGAGCTTGGTAATATTCTCAATTCTCCAATCAGTTTGATTATTGAAAATGATCCGGTCCAGGCCGGTTTGTGTTCCTGCGAGAATTGCATTGGACGAGTCGCAGGCGAGTGATGTGATAAAATCATCAGTTAATCCCTGCCTTCTTTGCAATTGAAGTAAAAGTTTCAATTTTGTACCCTCCAGGGTAAAGGCCATTTG
>CAMLGP010000375.1 GCA_946479535.1 uncultured Bacteroidota bacterium | reverse complement strand
TCGACGCGAAGCCCATGATGGCGCATGGGGTAAGTTCCAATAACTGGAAGCGTTTCATCCTTTGCAGTAAATAGCTGGTGATTGCGCTTGTATTGTTTTCTTACATCAGCAAGTGCGTCAAGAGCGCCTGATTTATCAAATTTATTGATGCAGATAATATCTGCATAATCCAGCATGTTTATTTTTTCCAGTTGTGAAGCAGCACCATATTCTGGCGTCATTACATACATGCTGATATCGCAATAATCCAAAATAGACGCATCGCTTTGTCCAACCCCTGCAGATTCCAGGATAATAAGATCAAAACCCGAAGCCTTGCATATATCTATTGCATCCTGTACATGGGCGCTCAATGCCCTATCACTCTCTCTGGTTGCCAGTGAACGCATATAGGCGCGCGGATGAGAAATGGAATTCATCCGTATACGATCGCCGAGCAGGGCTCCTCCTGTCTTCTTTTTGGAGGGATCCACTGAAATAACAGCAATTGTTTTACCTGTAAAATTGGAAAGGAACCTGCGTACGATCTCATCTGTTACAGATGATTTACCAGCACCTCCCGTACCAGTAATTCCCAGCACAGGTGATTTTTTTCCATGACCATTCAGCAGATGTTTATATTCACTTCCACCTTCAGCAAGTGTAATAGCTCTTGCAATGCTTTTAACATCCTTCCATTCACCCAATACAAATTCTGTTTTGCCATTACCATTTGTTTCTTTGAGTTCTGAAGGAGTAGCTGGAGCAGATTGTTTTATTACATCTTCTATCATTCCTTCAAGCCCCATTCTTCTGCCATCATCCGGGGAATATATGCGGGTAATGCCGTACCGGTGCAATTCTTCAATCTCATCCGGAAAAATAGTTCCTCCCCCTCCGCCAAATATTTTTATATGACCGCTTCCATTTTCTTCCAGCAGATCCTTCATGTACTTAAAAAACTCCATATGGCCACCCTGGTAACTGGTAATGGCAATACCCTGTACATCTTCCTCTATAGCCGTTTCAACTATCTCCTTGACTGAGCGGTTATGGCCAAGATGAATAATCTCAGCCCCCTTGCTTTGCAGGATGCGGCGCATAATATTAATAGCGGCATCATGCCCATCAAACAGAGCGGCGGCTGTTACAATCCGGACCTTAGGAGCATTCGTATTCGTCATAAATTACCTTCTTCAACTACAAAAATAACAAAAAGGAACCGAGGCAAACAGTTGTTAGTGCATATTTCTTCGCTTATATCTATTTTTGCCGGATGCAGGAGATGATAGACTCTATAAAACTGTTATATAAGGAATGGACAGGAACAGAACCTGACTCCCTTGATGTTTTACCGCAATCAGGAAGTGACCGGCGTTATTTCCGCCTCTATGGCAAAAGCTCATCCATCATTGGAACCTATGGTGCCAATGTTCTTGAAAATGAAACCTTCCTTTACTTCTCCAAACATTTCAAAAAAAAGAACCTGGTAGTGCCTGAGCTATATGCCATGAGTGAAAATGGCATGTATTATCTACAGGAAGACTTTGGAGATGTTTCCCTTCTTAATCACCTGGAATCACAGGGCCTGGTTCAACCTGTATATGATCTGTTTAAAAAGAGCCTGGCTGCACTGGCTGAATTGCAGGTGAAAGGAGACGCGGACCTTGACTATGAGAAATGTCTCACCAATACTGAATTTGGCAAGCAGGCAATCATGGCCGATCTTCTTTATTTTAAATACTATTTCCTGGATGGATTGGCTAAACCTTACAATAAACAAAAGCTGATCGATGATTTTGAGGCGCTAAGTACCTATCTCACCCATACAGAATACAAATATTTCATGTTCCGCGATTTTCAAAGCCGGAATATCATGGTCTCCAAAGATAATAATGTTCATTTCATCGATTACCAGGGTGGAATGAAAGGAGCTCCTCAATATGATGTGGCCTCCATGCTCTGGCAGGCTAGGGCTAATTTGCCAGAAGATTGGAAAAAGAACCTGCTGGAAGACTACATGAATTCGTTTGAACAGCTTATTGGTTCCAAACTGGAGCGTGCTGTGTTCAGAAGCCAATACAATGGTTATGTGCTGATCCGTATGTTGCAGGTATTGGGTGCTTATGGATTCAGGGGACTGTTTGAACGCAAGGCGCAATTCCTTACAGCTATTCCCCTGGGAATAAAAAATCTCAGAGGATTTATACAATCCCATAGCATTGGTTTATCCCTCCCTGAATTTAAAAGGGTTTTAGATATCTGTGTTGCTGATGAGATCATTGACAGGTTCACACCGGTTCAGGCCAATGAGCAAACTCCGCTTCTTGTAAAGGTCTGCAGCTTCTCCTATCGTAATGGAATACCAACAGATGAAAGTGGTAATGGCGGGGGGTTTGTGTTTGACTGCAGAGGTATTCTAAATCCCGGAAGAGTGGAAGCCATGAAAACTAAAACCGGCAGAGATAAAGAAGTAAAGGATTACCTGGAACAGCAAACCAAAATGATAAAATTCCTGGATAGTGTATTTGATATCGTTGATATTTCTGTTGAAGATTATATCAAACGTGGCTTTGAACATTTATCCATAAGTTTTGGTTGTACCGGAGGGCAGCATCGCAGTGTGTATGCGGCAGATGCACTGGTACGCCACCTCAGAAATAAATTCAATGTAAAGATTGACCTCAGGCATTGTGTACAGGATGAAAAAAATTGGATAAACACTCCCTGATGAGCAATTCGTCTTCTCCCATAAAAGCTATGGTCTTCTCTGCAGGATTAGGCACCCGATTCAAACCGTGGACCAACAAACATCCCAAGGCGCTTGCACCCGTTAATGGTAAATCATTACTGCAACGTAATATTGAATACCTCCAGCAATACGGCATCAGGGACGTGATTGTGAATGTGCATCATTTTGCTGACCAGATCATTGACACTGTGAAAAGAAATAAAGGCTGGGGAAGCAATGTGGTCATCAGTGATGAAACTGATAAAGTACTGGAAACCGGCGGTGGATTATTAAAAGCAAAAGAACTTTTTACTCCAGGTGAAAAATTCCTTACCTGCAACGTGGACATTCTTACTGATCTTGATATCAGTAAACTGATCGCGTTCCACGAAAAACACAAACCGCTTATCTCCTTTGCAGTATCCGACCGGAAGACTTCCCGCAATTTTCTATTTGATACAAAAAACAGGCTTTGCGGATGGATCAACACAATTACCGGAGAACAACGCATCTCCATAGAGGAAAAAGACCTGATCCAAAAAGGCTATAGCTGCGTGGTGGTATTTGAATACGATGTATTTCGTCTCATGCCATTCACCGGAAAATTCTCCCTGACAGATATGTACCTTGAACTGGCCCGGGATCATACCATACTCGGATATGATCATACCGGAGACAAATGGATTGATGTGGGAAAACCGGATAGTGTTACTGCCGCAGAATCGTTGTTTTACTAGGTACCCGATCCGCTCATCACTAATTATCTCCGAAATTGGAAATACATTGTTAACGGTACAGGCTTTGTATTCAATTATTTTATATTTACAGGCTCTATTTAAATCCTCAACATGAAGAAATTAACGCTGACCTTACTCACTACATGCATTACTGTACTTGCTATTGCCCAATCAACCTACAATGCAAAAGAGGCATTCAATCCACAATTCTATCCATATCCCGGCAGTGATTACCGTAGCGCAAGCGGTGAGCCCGGCCCCAAATACTGGCAGAACAGGGCGGATTATAAAATCAATTGTACGTTAGATACTGTTAAACACAATGTAAGTGGCGATGTTGAGATCACTTATACCAATAATAGCCCTGACAACCTGAAATTCCTGTGGCTGCAACTGGATCAGAATATCTATAAAAAGGATTCCCGTGCTTCCGCTACAACAACAGAAACGGGCGGCAGATGGGCTAATGCCCAGTTTACACAGGGAGATGTGATCAAATCTGTAACCGTTGAAAATGGCAGGGAAAAATATAACGCGAAATATATTATTAATGATACCCGCATGCAGGTCTGGATGCAGGATGCAGTTAAATCAAATGGCGGTAAAGTGAAACTGAATATTCCATTTGATTTTGATATTCCTGAATATGGAACTGACCGTATGGGAAGATTGAAAACTAAAAATGGATGGGTTTATGAAGTAGCCCAATGGTTCCCCCGTTTATGTGTATATGATGATATTGAAGGATGGAATGTGCTTCCTTACCTCGGTGCTGGTGAATTCTACCTGGAATATGGTGACCTTGAATATACTATCACAGCACCTT
>CAMLGP010000374.1 GCA_946479535.1 uncultured Bacteroidota bacterium | reverse complement strand
CAGGTGTGGTGTGCACCACCTGAGTAGATCCAGCCGGCACATCCTGTTTGCATAACCTGAAGTGGTTTCCATAATACCCTGGCCACTGGCAGCTTTGGAAGATCATATTTTGGTTTTACTGCCTTTACTTCATTAACGAGTAATCTGAAACGGTTACCCATGTCAATGATGGATGCGTTCAATGCATTACCACCATCTGCATTAAATACCAGTCTTACAGGATCTGCTTTGCCTCCAATCCCTAATGGATGTATTTCACAGGAAGGTTTTGCATTGGCAATGCTGGGACATATCTCAAGCATGTGAGAACCCAATACCACCATATCCTTTGGATCAAAATGATAAGTGTAATCTTCCATGAAGGAATTACCACCGGGTAGTCCGCTTGCCATTACTTTCATGGCACGTACAAGCGCTGCTGTTTTCCAGTCACCTTCCGCGCCAAATCCATAACCGTCTGCCATTAATCGCTGGGAAGGAATACCTGGTAGTTGTAAAAGACCATGCAGATCTTCAAATGTATCAGTATAGCCTTTATAGTTACCAGCCTTTAAGAATTTGCGGATACCTAATTCAATTTTTGCAGCATCGCGGAGCGACTGATGTTTTGCGCCCCCTGGTTTAAGTGCAGCAACCACTCTGTACTCTTTTAAATAGGTATCTACCAGTCCATCAATCTCTCTTTCCTTAATTCCATTCACTATTGCTACCAGATCACCCAATCCATGAGTATTTACAGAGTAGCCGAATTTTAATTCAGCTTCTACCTTATCGCCTTCAGTTACCGCCACCTGGCGCATATTATCACCAAAGCGAACAAATTTTGCACCCTGCCAGTCATTCCATCCGGCAGCTGCACGGCACCAGGTATTTATTCTTTCACGTACATTTTTATCTTCCCAGTGACCAACTACCACTTTTCGGTTAATCCGCATACGGGTCATGATAAATCCAATTTCCCGGTCGCCATGTGCCGACTGGTTAAGATTCATGAAATCCATATCAATTTCCTTCCAGGGAATATCACGATTGAATTGAGTATGCAAATGAAGGATTGGCTTTTGAAGAATATTCAGTCCGCGTATCCACATTTTGGCAGGAGAGAAGGTATGCATCCAGGCAATAATACCAATGCAGTTTGATTTTGTATTGGCTTCCTGGCAGATGGCATATATTTCTTCGGGTGATTTGACAGTGGGTTTGAAAACAATCTTGACTGGTATCTGGGGTGAGGCATCCAGTGCTTTGGCGATGGTTTGAGAATGGGAAGCAACCTGTTTTAATGTTTCTTCGCCGTATAAATGCTGGCTTCCGGTTATAAACCAGACCTCGAATGTCTTCAAATTAGGCAGACTCATGTTGGAAATTTTGGGTGTTGGTATTTTGTATTATTAGAATAAATCTGTTTTCCCGATAGCTATCAGGATCAGGCCTGGCCATAATAGCTGTCTGGACCATGCTTTCTCTCAAAGTGCTTTTTAATGAGCGCATCTTTTAACCTTGGAGCATTGGGATTAATCTGTTCAGTGAGGAAAGCCATTTTGGCAATCTCTTCCAGCACACCTGCATTATATACAGCCTTATGGCTTGTTTTGCCCCAGGTAAAAGGTGCGTGATTGCCTACGAGGACCATTTCAGTTTCTTCGTAATGCAATTTCTTTTCCTTGAAATAATTTATGATCTGGAATCCGGTTTCATATTCATAGTTCCCTTTGATCATTTCATCACTCATTGGTGGAGCGCAGGGAATATCTACTGTGGTATGATCTGCATGAGTGGTTCCATATATGGGAATGGCACGCTGGGACTGGGCCCATGCCGTTGCATACGTTGAATGGGTATGAACAACGCTATTGATAGAGGGCCAGTGTTTATAGAGTACAGCGTGTGTCAATGTATCAGAGGATGGACGCAGTTTGCCTTTTACTGTTTTACCTTCAAAGTCAACAAGCACCATTTTGGCAGGCGAAAGCTTTTCGTAAGGCACACCGCTTGGTTTAATGGCAAATATTCCAGCCTTGCGATCCGCCACGCTAACATTTCCAAATGTGAAAACGACCAGGTTGAGTTCCTGCAATTGCATATTTGCCTCATAGGCTTCTTCCTGGATGTCAAGATGCTTACTCATTCAATAATATTGATTCTTCTTTTTCCGTCTGAAATTCCAGGTATTGACCTGTGCGTTTGTATTGCTCGTATCGTTTATTATAAATAACCGCTTTCTGTTTGTTGGGGAAATATTCAACATCAAATCCCTGTCCCATTGATTGCATGGCATCTTCAACCGAAGGATATAATCCTGCAGCAGTTGCTGCAAACATGGCTGCCCCTGCTGCGCAGGTTTGTTCTGACCGATGTATGCGTATTGGCATATTCATAACATCCGCCATCATTTGCATGATGAAGGGAGACTTTCTTGCTACTCCGCCCAGCCCAATCAAACCTTTCACGGGAACTCCTTCATCATTGAATCTTTCAACAATAGCCCTTGCTCCAAAGCAGGTTGATTCCACAATTGCCCGGAATAACCTGGGTGCATCTGTTGCAAGGTCCAGGCCGATAAGCGATCCTTTTAATAATTGATTGGCATCTGGCGTACGGCGGCCATTGAACCAGTCAATTGCCATTTCATCCTGTACATCGAGTTCCAGCTTCTCTGCCTGGCGGGTGAGTTCAGCAATGATCTTATCAATGCCTTCTTCAATAATTTTTTTATCGGTGTCAGCCGGCAATACATATTTTAAAGGCCAGGCCAGTATATTTCTAAACCATGCATAAGCATCTCCAAACGCAGATTGACCTGCTTCAAGTCCCATCATTCCAGGGATAATAGAGCCGGGCACCTGCCCGCAAATGCCCTTTACCAGTTTTCCTTTGATCTCAACAGTGGGGGCCACCAGCATATCACAAGTAGAAGTGCCCATCACTTTACTGAGATGATAAGGATCTATTTGTCCGCCTACTGCGCCCATATGTGCGTCAAAAGCACCAACGCCAACAATCACATCAGTTGATAGTCCAAGTTTTTGTGCCCATTCGGTGCTCAGGTTGCCAGCAGATTTATCTGAAGTATAGGTTTGCTCAAACAGGCGGGAAGTAATTCCTTTTAGTAAAGGATCCAGAGAAGAGAAGAAATTTTCAGGAGGTAATCCACCAAATTCTTCAGCCCATAGAGCTTTGTGACCGGCTGCGCATCTGCTTCTTTTAATAGCAGAAGCCTGCTTTCCACCTGTGAGAAGAAATGGAATCCAGTCGCAATGTTCAACCCAGGAATAGAGGGCCTTTCTCACAGAAGCATCTTCTCTCAGTATATGAAGTAATTTGGCCCAGAACCATTCAGAAGAGTATATGCCTCCTACAAACTGGAGGTAATTGGTTTCAAATTTCTGTGCGTGATCATTGATCTCACCAGCTTCCTTAACCCCCGTATGATCTTTCCATAGAACAAACATGGCATTGGGGTTTTCTTCAAAACCTTTCACCATTGCCAGTGGTGTTCCTGATTCATCAACAGCAACGGGAGTTGAACCGGTTGTATCTATTGCAATAGCTTTTACATTGGCTGCCACTGTACTACCCGCTTTGGAAAGGCAATCTTTAATAGTGCTTTCCAGTCCTTCTACATAATCAAGTGGATGTTGCCTGAACTGGTTTTTGGAAGGATTGCAATACATACCGTTTTTCCAGCGGGGATAATAAAATACGGAAGCAGCAATTTCCTTACCATTGGATGCATCCACAATAATGGAACGCACTGAATCTGTTCCGTAATCCACACCAATCACATATGAGTTCTTTGCCATGACAAGCTAAGCTGTTAAAATTTAGTGTCAAAGTAACACTTAAAATGTGAACTGTAAAATTTTAAATATGAAATGTAAAACAGCGGCCATTTACATAGCTGCGATCAACATTTTATATATGATAAAACCAGCCGGTTTTATTTCAGGTTACCAGGGTTGGGGATGAAATTCAAAAAGGAATTGAGGGCAGCATTGTACTTTCTCTTGTCCAGTTTATAATAAAAAGCTCCTTTTTTGGACCTTGCTTTTTCCTTCTCCTTTTGTTTAACCAGCAGATTAGTGGAGATCAGCTTGCGACTGAAATTCCTTTTATCCAGTTCAATATTATATACACCTTCATAAAGGCTGTGGAGCTGTGGAATGGTGAATTTATCAGGAAGTAATTCAAACAGAATAGGATGGAAAGCTGCCTTATATTTCAGCTTCTCTCTTGCCATTTCCACCATAAGGCTATGGTCAAATACCAGTTTG
>CAMLGP010000373.1 GCA_946479535.1 uncultured Bacteroidota bacterium | reverse complement strand
CTCCGCTGGTAAATTATTTACATAGGCGATACACTCACTTCTTGATCTAAAACTGTTTGGGATGGAAAGTATATTATGAAGGAACAGGGAGTCCTTATCAACTCCTTTGGACATCATGGGATAGCTGGCAGAATCACTGGTAACTGTTACAGATCGATTGCGTGATCTATTCCGCTGTTGAGCGGCTGAGGAGAAACACAGCAGCATGATAACAAGAACCGATATTTGCAGTCTTAATAGGATCATTCCTGGCTCCTGCTGTTTCCCGGGATCAGGATGTATCCATTGGCATAACAGGAAAAGCAGCGTTTGGTAAAATTATTCATTAAATCACAACCTTTTGGCAGGCATCTATATTCATATTCCCTTTTGCAGGCAGGCCTGCCACTATTGTAATTTCCATTTCTCCACCTCATTGCGGTATAAAAACGAATTTCTGGCGGCTTTATTGAAGGAAATGGAACTGTTTTCAGCAGCTGAAGGATCAAACAATACAGAGCTGATTGAAACCATCTATTTTGGTGGCGGTACACCCAGCCTGCTTTTTCCGGATGAGATCCAAAAGATAATTGAGCAGGCAAACCGGCATTTCCAGGTTAAACCTGATGCCGAGATTACCCTTGAGGCCAACCCGGATGATATAACAAACGAAAAACTGGAAGGATGGAAATATTCCGGCATCAATCGTCTCAGCCTCGGCATTCAAAGTTTCTTTGAAGAAGACCTCCAATGGATGAACCGCGCCCATACTGCAAAACAGGCGGTCAACAATTTACAATTGGCCCTGACGTATTTTCCAAATATCACCATCGATCTGATCTATGGCACTCCCCACCTAAGCAATGAAAAATGGAAACAGAATGTGGAAAAGGTTATTGCTTTAAATATTCCCCATCTTTCCTGTTACGCTCTTACTGTGGAACCGAAAACGCCTTTGGATAAAATGATCCGTTTGCACTATAGCCCGGGAGTTGATACCGATAAACAGTCGGAGCAGTTTCTGTTACTGATGCAATGGCTGGAAACTGCGGGTTATGAGCATTATGAAATTTCCAATTTCGCGAAGCCTGGGCATAGAAGCAGGCATAATTCATCTTACTGGCAGGGGAAAAAGTATATTGGCTTTGGGGCTTCTGCCCATTCTTTTGATGGAAAAACAAGATGGTGGAATGTGTCCAATAACAATCTTTATATTCAGTCCATTCAAAACAATATTCTTCCTGTTGAAAAAGAAGTGCTGACTACCACCCAGCAAATGAATGAATTTATCATGATCTCACTGAGAACCCTGGAAGGATTGGATCTGAATAAACTACAGGCAATTGATCCGGCAAGGGAGATAAAGGATCAAGTTCTAAAACAAAGTAAAAAATTTCAGGAAAGAGGATTACTTGAAGTAAATGGAAGCACTATACGGTTAACGAAGGAAGGGAAACTGATGGCTGATGGAATTGCATCTGATTTTTTTCTGGATTAATGATGCTGTCTTTGCCTGCTCTTTTTATATCTTTTCCAGGCTTCACCGGCTATCAGGCAGGCTACCATTACCAATATAGCTGCAGGTCCAAAGCCCTGGTATGAAAGTGGCATATTTGCTGTTTTAGTAAAAAATCTTACTAATCAGACCATCACTGCTTCTATGCGTTTAAAGCCCTGTGCGGCTTTAACATTTTCCCAAAGGATCTTATAAACGGTCTCAGCAATTGGGATAGAGGCTTTTACAGTATTATTGATATGGTAGATACATTTAGCCGCATTATAGCCTTCTGCCACCATATTCATCTCCAGCCGTGCCGCCTTCACTGAATATCCTTTACCGATCATATTTCCAAACATCCTATTGCGGCTATGCAATGAATAACAGGTCACAAGCAGATCACCTAAATAAACAGAGGCTGCATAGTTTGGCGATTTCCTGTGCGTAATAGGATCTTCTTCTCCTTCATGCTCACCTACCACAATATGTTCTGCCCCAAAGCTCCTTAAGAATCCCGCCATTTCATCTGCTGCATTGGCAATATATACGCTCAGGAAATTATCACCATATTCCAAACCATGCGCAATACCTGCACCTAACGCATAAATATTCTTCAGCACGGCGGCATACTGTACACCGAATATGTCATGGTTAACTATCGGGTTAATATAATCCGTTACAAAATGAGACGCTATAGCCGAGGCAGTGGTTACATCTGTTCCCGAAAAGGTGAGGTAGGATAATTTCTCTTCAGCTACTTCTTCCGCATGGCAGGGCCCTAATACAGCAAAATAATTTTCCAGCGGTACATTAAAACTGGATTGGAGGTAATCGTTTAGCAACACATTGTGCTCTGGTAAAATTCCTTTAACTGCAGACAGTACTTTCTTTCCCTGCCAGTCTTCTGGTTTTAATCCACTGAAACTCTCTTCTATATAGGCTGAAGGAACGGCTATTACCAAAATATCCGATTTTTTAACCACCTCTTTTACATCAGTGGATAGCGTAAGAAGAGACACATCAAATTCTACTGAAGATAAATAAGATGGATTATGTTGGCGCTGACGAATATATTGCAGGTTCTGTTCACTGCGGATCCACCAGTTAATAGCATGTTTTTTATCAGTGAGTATCTTGGCAAGAGCAGTAGCCCAGCTCCCGCTGCCAATTATTCCGAATGTGCCAGCCACAATGTAGAGTTTACTTCTTCTCAAACAATTTTTCCTTGGGAACCACATTCACCTTACTGCCATCTTTCAGCGACTTGCTAACAGCAGTATAAGGCCCGGTTACCACCTGATCTCCTTCCTTTATTCCTGATACCAGCTCTATATAATTGATATCCTGGATACCTGATTTGACTACCACCTTTTTCACCGTATTATCGGGCTGTAACACAAATACTACTTCTTCCAGCCCTTCATCACCACTCATGGCAGGCCTTGTTTCCTGTTCCTGGTCTGCAGGCCCATTTGCTTCTTTCTCTTTTTTCTTATCCGCCAGGCTCTGATCACTGTTCTTTACTCTTGCATTGACTGCGGTGATGGGAACGGCAAGCACATTATCCTTTCTCATTGTTTTGATGTCAGCGCTTGCATTCATACCGGGCCGGAATGGGAATTTCTTATTATCGCCTGAGCGTTTGATAAGATCCCTGTATGAATTGGAATCCAGTCTGATCCTTACTTCATAATTGGTAACATCCTGAGTGGCGCCACTGGCCTGGGAAGAAGAGGAGTTGGTACTACTGGCAATTTTGGTAACCGTGCCTTTGAACTTGCGGTTATTATAGGCATCCACTTCTATATCTGCTGAATCACCAATATTCACTTTTACAATGTCGTTTTCACCAACGTCTACTCTTACTTCTATTACGCTCATATCAGCCACCGTCATCATTTCTGTACCCACATTAAAACTGTTACCCGCTACACGCTCCCCTTTCTTCACTTTCAGAGAAGAGATCACTCCATTCATGGGCGCAACAAGAGTAGTACGTCCAAGATCCTTGTTAGCTCTTGTCAATCCCGTTTGCGCAGATTGTACACCTGCCTTGAGACTAAGAATGTTCTTTTGTGCTGCGTTATAATTTGCCTGTGCAGAACGATACGCGGCTTCAACCTGTTCAAACTCTGCTTTTGAAATTACTTTCTGGTCGTATAAGGTTTTGTTACGCTCATAAGCCTGCTTTTGCTGGTTAAGTGTTGCATTCAATGCTTCCAGGGCTGCTTCACTATTGGCAACAGTGGCCTGCGACTGGCTAACCTGTGAGGAAGCTTCATCACGTTGCAATGCATACAGGTCGGCAAAGATTTTAGCCAGCACCTGTCCCTTTTTCACACTATCACCTTCCTCTACATTAAGCTCTACTATCTCTCCTGAGATATCAGGACTGATCTTGACTTCTACTTCCGGATAGATCTGACCGCTGGCAGTTACAGTTTCAATTACTGTGCGTCTGGCAACTTTCTCAACAGAAACCTTTTCTCCTTTATCCTTCCCGCCACCAAATACTTTAACTGCAACGAAAATAACAGCAAGTGCGATGAGGGTGATCCAGATCCATTTACGTGACTTCTTTTTCTTCATAACGGCGTAATAATATTTTAAAGTTTAAGACCCTGGCCTCTGTAAAATTCCAGCAATTTCATCTTAAACACATAATCAAACTGAGCAGAGAGCCTGTCAATTCTGGCCCGGAAAAGATTATTTTGATTGGTAAGCAGATCGATTGTATTGAGCAAACCCACGTCATATCGCTTCTGTGCAAAGTCGTAGGCTTTTTGTGCGGCTGCAACACTTTTAGTACTT
>CAMLGP010000372.1 GCA_946479535.1 uncultured Bacteroidota bacterium | reverse complement strand
CAAAATATTATGCAAGTGAGGTGGCCGTGAAAGTAGCCACCGATGCGGTGCAGATATTTGGAGGGTATGGTTACACCAAAGATTTCCCTGTAGAAAAATATTATCGCGATTCCAAATTATGTACAATTGGTGAAGGAACGAGTGAGATTCAGAAGGTTGTGATCAGTCGCGAAGTATTGAAATAATCTGGATAGCCCAAATGCCATGGTTCGTGCCTCACGAACCATTAATTGCAAAATGTACGCCATTGTTTGTGAGGCACGAACCATGGCGTAGCTAAGAGAAGTGCTGAAATAATTTCAAAATGCTATTTAACCTCCTGCATATCTACCAGCTTCTTATAGAAACCATTTTGTGTGATTAGCTGATCATGCGTACCACGCTCCACAATTTTTCCTCTCTGTAAAACAATGATCTCATCTGCATGACGGATAGTGCTGAGACGGTGAGCGATCACAATACTTGTACGATTCTGCATCATGTTGTTGATGGCATCCTGTACCAGTCTTTCGCTCTCTGTATCCAGTGAGGAAGTGGCTTCATCAAGGATCAGGATGGGAGGATTTTTTGCTACTGCTCTTGCAATGGTCAATCGTTGTTTTTCACCACCGCTTAGTTTATTTCCCCGATCGCCGATATTGGAATCATATCCTTCTTCTTTCTGAGAAATAAAATTATGCGCATTGGCTACTTTGGCTGCGGCAATGATCTCTTCATCAGTAGCGTTTTCTTTTCCAAGTTTGATATTATTGGCGATTGTATCATTGAAGAGGATCGGTTCCTGGGTAACAATGCTCATCTGGCTACGCAGTGAATGGAGCGTATAGTTCTTAATATTTATTCCATCAATCAGCAATTCGCCACTGGACACATCATGAAAACGAGGAACAAGATCAGCCAATGTGGATTTACCGGCTCCGGAAGAACCAACCAGAGCAACGGTCTTTCCTTTTGCAATCGTAAGATTGATGTTATCAAGGATCAGGTTATCGTCATAATAAAAAGTAATATCGCGGAATTCGATCTTGTCGCGGAAAGAATCCAGTATTTGCGCATTGGGAGCATCATCAACAGTAACCGGAGTTTTCAGGATCTCCTCCACTCTAACTAATGCAGCAGCTCCTCGTTGAATATTAAAAAACGCAGTAGAAATATTCTTGGCTGGGTTGATGATAAGCGCAAAGGAAGCGATATAGGCCATCAATTCCTTTCCCTCCAATCCCTGCCCCGAAAGGACCAGTTGACCACCAAAATAGAGAATGGTGCTTAGCACTATCACACCCAGTAATTCTGTAAGCGGGGAAGCAAGATCACGGCGCGCACCCATTTTTTTGCGAACCTTAAAAAGTTCACTGTTTACTGCATGGAATCTTTTACTTAATACCATTTCTGCGAGAAATGCCTTAATAACACGTAATCCACCGAGGGTTTCATCCAGTATAGAAAGGCCCTCTCCCAATTTTATGGCTGCATCCTGGGACTGCCGTTTTAATTTCCGGCTCACTCTTCCTATTATCAGTCCGGTTACAGGAAGGAGGATCAGTAAGAATAATGAAAGCTGGGGTGAGATGAGTACCAGAAAAATAAGATAACCCAGTACAGTCAATGGATCTTTTATCATCCCGTCTAAAGTACCCACTACCGAAGTTTCAATTTCACCGATATCGTTTGTCATCCGGGAAATGATATCGCCTTTTTTCTTTTCTGTAAAATAGCCAATTGGCAGGCGGAGCAATTTATCATAAAGGTCACCACGCAATTCTGTTACAATGGCAGAACGTACCGGTACAGAAATGCGGTTGGAGAGGTAAATAAATACGTTCTTTAAAAGTGTAGCAACAATAATGAATATGCAGATGGCTGTGAGGCCTCCTTTTGGTCCATAATCCGCAATAATATCAGTCAGGGTATTGTTTATAAAAGCCCCCAGTACGTTAGCTTTAACAGCATCTCCGGCATTTCCCAGTCCAGTATTGAAGATCAGTCCGAAAAAGGGGATGAGCAGCCCAATGGATATTACACCAAACAGGGTAGCGAGAATGGTACTCCCAAAGTAAAGGACCAGTTTGCCGGTGTGTTTTCTCAAGTAGCCAAAAATCCTGGAGTATTTTTTCATTAGAATCAGGGGGAAAACGCCCCCCGGCCTTTAATGGGGGTAGCTTAACCGGGGCAAAGTAACTAATTTTACAGCGTCTGCCATCGGTTAATCGGTGAATGGCAGTAAATTATAATTTAATTATGGAAGAAGGTAAGCGACAAAAACAGATAGCCGGCCTGTTGAATGAGGAAATGAACCTGATTTTTCAGCGCCTTGGATTAAGTATGATAGATGGAGGTATGGTTTCCATCTCCTCTGTGAAAGTAACTCCTGACCTGCTGGAGGCCCGTATTTACCTCAGTTTTTTCCAGGTGAAGGATGTTGAATTAGCCCTGCAAAAGATAGAAGACCGGCACCATGATATCAAAAAGGAACTGGCTGCAAGGGTAAGACATCAGTTACGCAGCATTCCTGTTTTGAAATTCTTCAAGGATGATACGCTGGATCATGTATTTAAAATGGAAGAACTGTTCAAAAAGATCAGCGAGGATAAACCGGGGGATAAGTAAACCTTAAATTGTAAGCTACATTGTACTTGCTCTTCGCCTGGCGCTATTTCAAAGCAAAGAAGTCTACCAATGCCATCAATTTCATTGCGTGGATAAGCATTATTGCCATTATCATTGGCACTACTGCACTGATCGTTGTATTGAGCGTATTCAATGGCTTTGAAGATCTGGTGAAATCACTTTATTCTTCCTTTTATACTGATCTCAAGATCTCTCCATCATCGGGCAAATCGATAACTCTTTCCCAACAGCAACTGGACAGGTTACGGGGTATTAACGGTATTCGCAATTTTTCGCTGGTTGTAGAAGAAAAGGCATTTGTACAGAATGGGGATCAGAATACAGTGATCTACCTGAAAGGAGTGGATGATAATTATCGTTATGTAACCGGAGTGGCCGATCATATTGTTAAAGGTGAATATGAATTGGGAACCAAAGATGATCCGAGGCTGATACTGGGTTCCGGTATTGAAGGTGCGCTTGGAGTTCAGGCAGAACGGAATATTTTTTTACTTAATATTTACCTTCCGCGGAAAAGTACAACCGAACAGCTGGACCAGCTAAATGATATCAGTAATGATTCCATCCGCACCTCATCTTCATTTCAGATACAGCAGGATTTTGATAATAAGTATGGCATTACCAATATCAACTTTATGAAGCGTGCCATGAAATGGGATGCCAATCAATTCAGCGGTGTAGAAATAAAATTGAAAGATCCTGGGGCAGCCAATGACATCAAGAAGAATGTTGAGAAGATATTCGGTAATGGATATCTAGTTCAGACCCGGTTTGAACAGAACCAGAGTTTTTATTCAATAATGAATCTTGAGCGATGGGTGATCTATGGTGTATTGTCATTGATACTGGTGGTGGCTGCCTTTACCATGATCGGGGCACTAACTATGCTGGTGCTGGAAAAACAAAAAGACATCAGTGTTTTGCATTCACTGGGCGGCAATCGCCGGTTCATTCAAAAAATATTCCTGAGTGAAGGATTACTGCTGGCGTTTATTGGAACTGTAGCAGGAATGTTGCTGGCGGCATTGATTGTAGCTGCTCAGATCAAATATCATCTAATAGCCTTATCAGGAGGGTCATTCCTCATAGATTACTTTCCTGTAAAACTCAGATCTTCCGATTTTCTGCTGGTGGCAGCTACGGTTTTTGTAATAGCCTTTCTTGCCTCATGGCTTCCTTCCCGGAAAGCATCCATTAGGGAATTCTCCTTACGAAGTGAGTGATCAGTAACCAGGAAGTTACAGTAATTAATAATCTCCCAGTGTTTCTGGTAACTGAGCGAGGGCTTTGGCCAATTGCTCATCATTTGGAGCAACACCATGCCAGTTGTGATCATTCTCCATGAAATCAACTCCCTTGCCCATTACAGTGTGCATCATGATGGCGATAGGTTTGCCCTTTCCTTTCAAAGCTTTGGCTTTGTCAAGCCCGGCAATTACATCATCCATATCATTGCCATTCATTTCGAGGGTTGTCCAGCCAAAAGCGTTGAATTTCTCCCGGATATTACCCAGGCTCATCACTTTATCAGTGGGGCCATCTATCTGCTGGCCATTCCAGTCGATAGTGGAGATCAGGTTATCTACTTTATGGTGTGCTGCAAACATGGCTGCTTCCCAGATCTGGCCTTCATCCAGTTCACCGTCACCGTGGAGGGAATATACAG
>CAMLGP010000371.1 GCA_946479535.1 uncultured Bacteroidota bacterium | reverse complement strand
CCGTACTGGATTTTTTGAAGATCTAAAAACGCTCACGTATCACCTGGATGATGTACTGGAATTGCCACGGTATCAGCAGTTGCTGAGAAATTTCCCTGAGATACGGGTGTCCATACGCAGAATCCGACTGGTACATGAAATTGAGGCGGGAGAATCAGATGCCGCAACTACTATTGAAAAGTTTGCAGAGTTTGAGGAATGGAAAGATACAACTGCTTCCAAAGGATTTAGGAATTTCGGTAATGCTGTTCAATTGGGTTCAATCTTCTCCCATAGCCTTCGAAATGATACTGCCATCTCTCAAGATACCACAAGGTCCTGGATCACCTTTAAGCAGATGGATACCCTGGTAAGAAATGAAAGATTGTTCAGGATATATACCGGATTGCTTTATCAACTGGTGAAGAAGGCAGAAATACAGTTCTATCCCGATCCGTTATCGGTAAAGCTTTTTACCACTGTATTGGAAGAGCAAAAAGAAAATCTATTCCTTTTTCAGAATAAGGTAAAAGAATTTATAGAACTTGCCAATAGAGTTGATAAGATGCTGGATACCATAAAAAGCAAAGCGAAAATGGGGATAGTTCTGACCAATGATGATTATTACGGTTATATTGATGTGTCACTGGATGTTATCGAATATGGATTCTCCTTTAGCAAACTATTCGATGAGCAAATCAAAACTGACGATTATATAAAGATCGCACGCAATTCAAATGAACTGTATCGCAATATTTATAAGACGGAATACACCCAGGCCATAACCAATGCAATGGATATCCTGACGGGTATTACAGATATGGTGAATAGTAACAAGGATAATCTGCTGGTCTCTCTGCAAAGGATAGATAATACTGTTGCCGTGTACAGAAAGAAATTTGGGGAATTGACTGGTGCTGATATCCTTACTCTAAAAGGGATCAGGGCCATTACACAAGATACAACTATACGAAGTTTGCTTAATAAGGTGATTGTACTGGATAGCTCCGGCGCCATATTCAGCAAATTGCCAGGCGTTATTGCAAAGCTTACGCGCTATGGTCTGTTTATGGCTAACCTGGCAGATGCCAAAACACCGGATGAGGTGGAAGCCATATTGGATAATGCGGTTCTTCCTGTTGGAAGTTCCTCCATTAAAAAGAATTCGAAATTCAATCTGTCAGTGCAATCCTACCTGGGTGCTTTTTACCGGGCAGGTGATTTAAAACAGGCGAATAATAATGCCTGGAGCAGTAGAATTGGCGTAACAGCGCCTATTGGTATAGCTGCAAGTTGGGGATTAAAAGGTAAGGCTGGGTCCTTCAGCCTGTTTGGATCATTACTTGATCTGGGTGCCATAGTTGATTATCAATTGAAACAGGATTCTGTTGCCCTGCCATCCGGTGGAAATGAGGAAGTGATCAAAAAGGATTACAAGATCCGTCTGGGTCAGATATTCTCTCCGGGTGTTTATGCGATCTATGGATTTGGCGGCAATATTCCCATTTCATTTGGAATGGGAGCGCAATATGGCCCTGGTTTAGGCAAGATTGAAAATAGTGGCAATCTGATTGAAAATAACCCACAATGGAAATTCAATATTTTTCTTGCAGTGGATATTCCGTTCTTTAACCTTGTCAATACCCCCAAAAGGTATAAACCTCATTCATTATAATGCCAATCTTTTCCTAAACCGTGTGACGCATATCATAGGGGTGTTGAAGTAAGGTTTTTTTCACAACTCATTAGCCGCAAATTCTGTTACTTCGCAATCGATGGGTAAAATCGATTGGTATATACTGAAAAAATTCCTGGTTACTTTTTTCTTTTGCATGGTCTTGTTCATGGTGGTAGCGGTGGCGGTGGACAGCAGTGAAAAAACGGATGATTTTGTAAAAACGGGCTTAAGCACTTCGCAGATCATTAAACAGTATTATTTTGGATTTGTGCCCTATATCTGGGGCCTTCTTTTCCCGCTGTTTGTATTTATTGCAGTGATCTTTTTTACCAGCCGCATGGCATCCCGGTCGGAGATTATTGCCATCCTGGCAAGCGGAACCAGCTATAACAGGATGCTGCGTCCCTATTTTGTAGGGGGGATATTGCTGGGAACGGTACTCTGGTTTGGCAGCAGGTACGTAATCCCGAAAGCCAACGGTATCCGGAGTGATTTCCAGGCAAATTATATTGACAGGAATGACCCAACGAAATCAATCAATCAATCCAGTTGCAGAAACTGTTTTTACCGGCGTATTGATTCCATAACCTACATCGGCATCAAGGAATATGATACCGCCTCAATGGCCGCTTCGCAATTCTTTATGGAAAAAGTGAAGGACAATAAGGTGATCTATAATCTGCGCAGTAATTCGGTAAAATGGGATACTGCCACTAAAAAATGGCTATTATATAATGCGGTGGAAAGAAAGATCGACAGTATGCAGGAGATTACCCGGGATATTCCTGTAGATACGCTTTCCATCAGCCTTAGACCAGAAGAACTAAGGCGGGATGAGTACCTGAAAGACCGTTTGAGCACACCCAGGCTAATCGCATTTATCAAACGTGAGGAAATGAGGGGAACGGAGGGTTTGAGTGTATTGAAAGTTGAAAGATACCGGCGTACTGCCACGCCATTTGCAGTATTGCTGCTGACAATAATCGGGGTAGTGATCGCCAGCCGAAAGACGAGAGGTGGCAGTGGTATGCACCTTGCAATTGGCATAATTACGGCAGCCCTTTTTATTGTGGCAGACCGATTCTCAACAGTATTCGCCACCAAAAGCAATTTTCATCCCCTTTTAGCCGCCTGGCTTCCGAATATCGCATTTTCCATTGTTGCATTCCTGATGTATCGCAAGACCCCGAAGTAATGGTAACGTTTGCGGTAATTTATTATAACATAATATGGCAATTTTTTGCTGTGCCAGAGCGCATTAATTACCTTTAAGCCTTCCCGTTCACGGGTAATTCCTTAATCAATTTTCATGGAAGATTTAAAAGAAAAGTTCAAAGCCAGGGCTGAAAAACTAGGTTCGGAGATCAAAACCATCCTTAAGGAGCATGGCAATAAGGTTGTAGGGCAGGTGCAATTATCCCAGATCTACCAGGGTATGCGTGGAATTACCGGACTGGTAACCGAAACCTCACTGCTTGATGCCCAGGAAGGGATCAGATTCAGAGGTTATTCCATTCCTGAACTGCGTGAAAAGCTGCCTAAAGCTCCTGGTGGGACTGAGCCACTTCCTGAAGGATTGTTTTACCTGATGCTGATCGGTGAATTGCCCACTGAAGAAGATGTTCAGCACGTAACCGCCGTATTGCAGAGAAGAAGCCATGTACCTAACCACGTATTTCATACTATTGAAGCTTTACCGCTGAATACGCACCCGATGACCCAATTTGTGGTAGCGGTGATGGCACTGCAGACTGAAAGCCAGTTTGCCAAAAAATATTCAGACGGCCTGAACAAGAAGGATTACTGGGATGTGGTATTTGATGATTCCATGGATCTGATTGCCCGTTTACCCCGTGTAGCCGCTTACATTTATCGCCGTAAATACAAATTCGGAGATCACATTCAACCCAATGGATTGCTTGACTGGGCAGGGAATTTTGCCCATATGCTTGGGTATGAGGATGACAAGTTCAAGAAACTGATGCGTCTTTACCTGACAATTCATGCTGATCATGAGGGAGGAAATGTATCTGCTCACGCAACTCACCTGGTAGGTTCTGCACTGGCAGATCCTTATCTGTCTTTTGCAGCAGGAATGAATGGGTTGGCAGGGCCTCTTCATGGATTGGCTAACCAGGAAGTGATCAAATGGATATTTGAAATGCAGGCCGCATTAGGTACTAATACACCTGATTCCAAACAGATAGAAGAATATGTAAAGAAAACCCTTAGCGAAGGCAAGGTGGTTCCGGGATATGGTCATGCCGTTCTCAGGCAAACTGACCCTCGCTTTACCGCGCAAATGGAATTCGGAAAGAGATACATGCCTGATGATCCGCTGGTAAATACTGTGTGGAAAATTTATGAAGTAGTGCCGCCAATTCTGCAATCATTAGGCAAGGTGAAGAATCCCTGGCCAAATGTAGATGCACATAGTGGAGCATTGCTGGTGCATTTTGGGATGAGGGAATATGAATACTATACTGTGTTGTTTGGCGTGAGCCGTTCACTGGGTGTACTTGCCAGCCTTTGCTGGGACAGGGCACTTGGACATGCATTGGAAAGACCAAAATCTGTTACTACTGACCTGGTACAGAAATGGTTAAAGGGTGAAGGAGAAATATGTGGAGATTAAGCCTCAC
>CAMLGP010000370.1 GCA_946479535.1 uncultured Bacteroidota bacterium | reverse complement strand
AAACAGCAAAGGATATGTATGGTGCAAGGGGCTGGGTAGCTCACCATAACACCGATATCTGGCGGGCTACCGGCGCTATTGATGGAGCAAACTGGGGAGCATTTAACGCATCTGCAGGTTGGATGAGCCAGCATTTGTGGGAACATTATTTATATAGTGGAGATAAGACTTTCCTTGCTACAATCTATCCCATATTAAAAGATGCAGCCACTTTTTATGTTGATTATTTAATAGAACATCCCAAATATCACTGGTTAGTAGTAAATCCAGATGAATCACCTGAAAATACGCCTAAGGCACATCAAAGTTCTGCACTTGATGCAGGAGTGACTATGACTAACCAGATCATATTTGAATTGTTCAGCACTACCATAAAGGCCTCAGAAATTCTGAAAAAGGATAAACTATTTGCAGATACTTTAAAACAGATGCGCGGTCAATTGCCACCTATGCACATTGGACAGTATGGCCAACTGCAGGAATGGCTGGATGATGTTGACGATCCAAAAGATAATCACCGTCATATCTCTCATTTGTACGGTCTGTTTCCAGCCAATCAGATCTCTCCTTACCGTACACCTGAATTATATAGTGCAGCAAAAACAACATTAACCCACCGGGGAGATGCATCAACTGGCTGGAGCATGGGTTGGAAAGTAAATTGGTGGGCAAGACTGCTGGATGGCAATCATGCGTATAAATTGATCAAGGATCAGCTTTCGCCAGTAAATGCGCAGGGTGGTACCCGGTATGACAGGGGTGGGGGCACCTACAATAATCTCTTTGATGCGCATCCGCCCTTTCAGATAGATGGAAATTTTGGATGTACCTCCGGTATAGCCGAGATGTTGATGCAAAGTGCAGATGAAACAGTGCATCTGCTTCCAGCGCTTCCTGATGCCTGGCCTGATGGAAGTATTGGAGGATTACGAGCCAGAGGCGGATTTGAGATAATGAACATAACCTGGAAAGAAGGAAAGATAGTGAAGGCTGTTATTAAGTCCACGCTAGGTGGAAATCTTCGCCTCCGAGTACCAAACGCCATGAAGTTAAATAGTGGAAGTTCTCTTAAAGCTGCCACCGGAAAAAACATAAATCCTTATTATCAGGTAGATGAAACGCCTGCTCCCCTGATCGTTAACAAAGATTTACTTACTGCACCGCAGCTAAGAGAAACTTTAGTCTATGATATTCCAACACAGGCTGGCAAAATTTTTACGCTGATCAGCCAGTAATATTTAACTTGTAAAAGCAACTGATTGTTTATGCTAAATATCCATTTTCAACCGTTTCGCTTTTCCCCATTTATCATCATCCTGTTTTTAGTAGCGGGAAGTATTGGATGCAAGGATCAATCTGATAAACCGCTATCCCAGCTTCAGCATAAGGAATGGAAAGATTATGGGGGAGGACCTGACCATTCAAAATTTGTAGACCTGGATCAGATCACAAAATCCAATGTGGCCAATTTGCAGGTTGCATTTGTGGTTCCAACCTATGATAATGTGGGATATACCTTCAATCCAATTGTTGTTGACAATGTGATGTACGTTCTGGGAAGGAACAATTCTCTTATTGCTGCGGATGCAGTTACCGGCAGGGAGATCTGGATACACAAGGATCTGCGGGGAATCATTGCCAGGGGTATCAATTTCTGGCAGAGTAAGGATAAAAAGCAGAAGCGGCTCATTATTTTCCTCAATAATACCATGCAGGCTATTGATGCCAATACTGGCAAGTCTATCATGAATTTCGGTGATAGTAGCAAGGGATATACTGATATGCGCCTGGGACTTGACCGTGATCCTGAGACCCTTGGCAGAATGACTTCCACTACGCCAGGCCATATATTCGAAGATCTGATCCTGGTCGGTTCCGCACCTGGCGAAAATCTCTTTGACGGTCCTGGCCATTTGCGTGCCTATAATGTTTTAACAGGAAAACTTGTGTGGGTATTTCATACCATTCCACTGCCCGGAGAATATGGGTACGATACTTGGCCAAAGGACGCCTATAAATACGCGGGTGCCGCCAATACATGGGGTGAAATATCTGTGGATGAGAAACGGGGAATTGCCTATTTTCCGCTGGGTTCACCAACTTATGATTATGATGGTGCAGACCGCCACGGAAAAAATTTGTTTGGTAATTGCATTTTGGCGCTTGATGCACGCACCGGTAAACATATCTGGCATTTTCAGACAGTACATCATGATCTGTGGGACTATGATCTTACTGCAGCTCCTCAATTGATAACTGTTCAGCATAATGGTAAGGCTGTGGATGCAGTGGCAGTTGCTGCTAAAACGGGTTTCTTATATGTATTGGACCGGGTAACAGGTGAGCCGCTTTGGCCAATCGAGGAACGGCCTGTGCCTAAAAGTCAAATGCCAAATGAGGAATCCTGGCCTACCCAGCCGTTCCCAACCGTAATACCGCCATTTACCCGCCAGACAGTAACAGTGAATGAGCTGAATCCTTATTATGATTCTGCAAAGAAAGCTGAATTGGTAAAAAGAATAAATGCCGCTAAAGTCGGGATGTTTCAACCTCTTTCTGATAAATATGAAACCATTGCCATGCCTGGTTCCACCGGCGGTGCAAACTTTGGCAACACGGCCGCTGATCCTGCAAAAGGGATGGTATTCATTCAAACAAAAGAGGCGGCTTCTTTCTACAAACTAAAATTAGCCGAAGCAACAAGTTCAAATGAAGACCGGTTGGCAAAGGCACAGACTTTATACACCCAAACCTGCCAGGCTTGCCATGGTGCTGATAAAAAAGGATTGCCAGGATTGGGAGTAAGTCTGATGAACCTGGCAGATGATGGAATTGATCCTGAGGTTTTCAAGCAGATCATTAACAACGGTAAAGGAAGAATGCCTCCAATGCCCCACCTTGATGATAATGCCATATTTGGAATATATTTTTATTTGATGCGAGGAGCACGCGCTGGTGGTGGTGGCGGCGGCGGTAATGTGTCCAAAATCCCAGCGGGTCCTGTTGTAGACTCTGGGGGTGTGGATGTACCTGCTTTCCCTCCCAAAAAAAATCTTGGCTACCCTGAAAATTATACAGGCCCTAAAGTAACGCAACATGAAGCCAATAACTGGGGTGAAGCTGCGGCAGATATATTAACACCTGCCTGGTCATCTGTTGTGGCCTATGATCTCAATAAGGGAATCATAAAATGGAAAGTTCCATTGGGTACTGTTGACAGCATTCATGCAGATAAAAATACCGGTACGCAAAATGGATCATCCCGCAAGGGCATGGTGGTGACCGCAACAGGACTGGTAATTGCCACTGCAGGTGATGGAAGAGTATATGTTTATGATGCTGATAATGGTAATGTACTTTGGCAAAAGGATCTTGGCCGCAGAAATTCAGGCGGCATTCCTGCCATGTACGAAGCCAATGGAAAACAATACCTGGTTGTGTGCGCTACCGGAAAGGTCAAAGACAAAACAAAAAAGGAAGAAGATATTCCCAAAGGTTATATTGTTTTTGCACTTCCAGAAGTGAAGAAATGAAACAGTATTTAGTTTACGTAGAACTACCTGTTAAGTCTTTGTAAATATAATTTTTCAAGATTACCAAGGGTTTCATCATAACCAGCTCGGTCAATAAATGCCTGTGGGTTATAAGCATCGCCCGGTTTGTGTTTATCGTGGAGTTTAAATTGTCCTGCATGGGAAGATAGCCAGATATCAAATTGCAATTTCTTTAAAGCATCAAACGTATAAGCATAATCCTTTCCAATTTCAGGATAGCCCTCCATGCCAGCCAGGTTGGTTTGCGGCTGCATACTTGGCATATTGGCAATGAGAACACGATAAGTTCTTGTTTCATCCTTAACATCAAGCAGGAAGCTATTGGAGCCCTGGGTATGACCGGGATGACTTAGAACAATTATCTCCATTTTATCCAGTCTTACCGTATCATTATTATGAAGCAGACGGTCAGCCTTGACAGGTTTGAATGTGCTCCCCTTTCCACCAAATATAAAGTCCGAATTTCCTCCATCTTCAAGTGCCTGGGCATCCCTTTCATTTATCATCATTTGTGCCCCTGTCATTTGTTTTATATCAGCCATTCCGGCCACATGGTCAAAATGCCCGTGAGTAGCCAGTAATATTTTAATATCAGAGAATTTAAATCCTAATAATTCTACATTGGATTTGATCATGCTAACCGATTCAGCAAGTCCAGTATTGATCAGGATATGGCCTTTTGATGTAGTAATCAGATAACAGGCAAGATCATAAGTGCCTACATAGTATAAATTACCAGCAATGCGG
>CAMLGP010000369.1 GCA_946479535.1 uncultured Bacteroidota bacterium | reverse complement strand
ATTAACAAGAATTGACGGGCATGCTGCCATTGCCAATAAAAAGGCACTGGAACTGGCAGGTGTAAAGCCCGGCGAAAAACTGACTGGTGGAGAAGTTGAAACCATAAATGGTGAACTTACCGGTATCCTTATTGATAATGCAGTTGACCTTGTTTCATCTAAAATACCCGGACCTGATCCAAATGAATTTAGAAAAGCCCTGTCAGAAGCAGAGCAGAATTGCTTTACTGTTGGATTGACCACTGTTGATGATTGTGGACTTGACTGGGAACAGATCATGTACATCGACAGCCTTCAAAAGAAAGGCGAACTGAAAATGAGAGTTTATGCCATGCTTAGTGATGCGCCGAAGAATTATGATTTTGCTTTTAGTAAAGGAAAAATAAAAACCGACCATCTTAATGTAAGGTCTTTTAAAGTATATGCAGATGGAGCTCTGGGTTCAAGAGGCGCCTGCCTTCTGCAACCCTATAGTGATAAACCGGCATGGAGTGGCTTTTTATTAAGCAGTCAGGCACATTTTGATTCAGTAGCCAGTATCCTGCACCAGAAGGATTTTCAAATGTGCACGCATGCAATTGGAGACAGTGGCAATAGAACCATATTAACCATCTATGGAAAATACCTGAAAGGCAGTAATGATGAACGCTGGAGAATTGAACATGCGCAGGTAATCAATGAAAATGATTTTTCACTTTTTGGGAAGTACAATATCATACCTTCTGTTCAACCAACTCATGCTACCAGTGACATGTATTGGGCGGGAGACAGATTGGGCAATCAGCGTGTGAAAGGAGCTTATGCCTACAAACAATTATTGCAACAGAATAGCTGGATACCATTAGGTACTGATTTCCCTGTGGAAGATATCTCACCCTTCAAAACTTTTTATGCAGCTGTAGTAAGAAAGGATGCAAAGGGATGGCCTGAAGGCGGATTCCAAATGGAAAACGCATTGACCAGAGAAGAAGCATTGCGGGGGATGACTATCTGGGCTGCTAAAGCTAATTTTGAAGAGAATGAAAAAGGCTCTTTGGAGTTAGGTAAAATGGCCGATCTGGTAATATTGGATACCGATCTTTTAAAGGCTCCTGAATCTTCCTTATTACAGGCTGCCGTAGTTAAAACTTACCTGGGTGGTGATTTGGTCTACGAGGCGAAAAATAAGTAAATTTGCACGATGCAAGTTGACAAGAGAACGATCCGTATCGCCATTCTCGACCTGTATCAGGGCCAGCCTAACCAGGGAATGCGATGTATCCGGCAGATCATAAGCGAATGGTCTGAACAAAATAACCTTGACGTTTACTGCAAAGAATTTGATGTGCGTCAACAAAACGACCTTCCCGATCTTTCCTTTGACGTATATATATCAAGTGGTGGACCCGGCGATCCATTAACTTCCCGGTTCGAAGATTGGGATATTGCCTGGTGCAAATGGGTGAAAGCAGTGATCCGGTGGAATGAAAATCCTGAAAGTCCTGATAAAAAATACGTATTCTTTATTTGCCATTCCTTCCAGTTGGCCAGCCGCTATTTCAATGCAGGAATAGTTTGTCCACGGAAATCAACTGCTTTTGGTGTATTTCCGGTTCACATGCTGGATGCCGGAAAACAGGAACCAGTATTTGATGGATTGCGTGATCCTTTTTATGCGGTAGATTCCAGGGACCATCAGCTGATCCAACCCAATCATGATCTTCTTCAAAAGATGGGCGGCAGAATCCTTTGCATAGAAAAAATGAGGAAGCATGTTCCTTATGAAAGAGCCGTAATGGCTATCCGGTTTAATGAATTCATGATCGGCACACAGTTCCATCCGGAAGCCGATGCTCATGGTATGAGCCATCACCTCCAAACTGAAGAAAAAAGAAAAACGGTTATTGAGAACTACGGTGAGGAAAAGCTAAACAGTATGCTGGAGCAATTGAATGATCCGGATAAAATACGCTGGACCTACAGCCATGTGCTTCCTAATTTTCTCAACCAGTGTGTTGCGCAACTGGTAGAAGTTATTTAATTCATATCTCCTAATTTTACCGCATGATACCTTCCGTTCGCAAGGAGTATAATGCGCAATTCACTGCTGCCAAATACAAGGCATTCCTGGAAGAATTAAATTCCATTCACAAAGATTCCATTGAGTTCCGTGTTTCAGAAACGCCGGTATTTGTTCCTAAATCATTTACAGGTAAATTGCTGGAAGCCTGCGAAAGCATTACTGATATTATCATTGATCCACAGTTTAAAAAATTAACCAGCAAGGCAATACCGCAACAATTGCAGGTGCCTGGAGAAAATGATTTTTCTCAATTCATTGCTTTTGATTTTGGCATTTGCATCAACGAAGAAGGTGAATATGAGCCTCAGTTAATAGAAATGCAGGGCTTCCCCACCCTTTTTGCATATGAAGTGCTGTTGGATGATATCTGGCGAAAGCATTACAATATTCCCGATGGTTTCACTGCCTATCTGAATAATCTTGACAGGGAGTCTTACCTTAAGCTGCTAAAAGAGATCCTGCTTAACGGGCATAAGCCTGAGAATGTGATCCTGCTGGAAATATTCCCACACCAGCAGAAAACAAGAGTAGATTTTTATTGTACGGAAGATTATACCGGCATTAAACCCGTATGCCTAACAGAATTAATTAAAGAAGGAAAGAAATTATACTATAATAATAACGGCATCAAAACTGAGGTCAGAAGAATTTATAACCGTGTGATCTTTGATGATCTGGCTCAACAGTCAGTTGAAGTGCAGGAAAAAGGCAGGATACTATTTGAAGACCTGGAGGTGGAATGGTGCCCTCACCCTAACTGGTTTTACCGGATCAGCAAATTCACTTTGCCTTTTATAAGACATCCCTATGTTCCGGCCACTTTTTTCCTGAACGAGATTAATCAACTACCTGCCGATCTTGAGAATTATGTGTTGAAGCCCTTATTCTCATTTGCCGGCCAGGGTGTGGTTATTGATATAACTACAGAAGACATTGAAAAAGTAAAGGATCCTGAGAACTGGATACTCCAGCGCAAAGTAAAATATGCTGACGTTATTCAAACACCGGATGTGCCGGCAAAAGCAGAGATCAGGATATTCTATTTCCAGAAAGATGCCCAATCAAGACCCATCCCTGTCAATAACCTGGCAAGACTGAGCAAGGGAAAGATGATTGGCGTACGGTATAATAAGGATAAGGAATGGGTAGGCGGCAGCTATTGCCTGTTTGAAAGATAAGAAAAACACAACCATAAATGCAATCAATCAAAACGCTTCGTCCGAAAGAACTGGTAGCAGGTATCACAGGATATTACGCACATGGAAAGGATCTCACATTTGGGTATGTGGAGATCAGGGCTGGAGCCAATCTTCCCGCCCATCACCATGTACATGAGCAGATCACTTATATCATTGAAGGCGAACTGGACATGACCATTGGCGGAGAATTCTGTCCGCTACGGGCTGGAATGTTTCATGTAATACCTTCCAATACACCGCACTCGGCCATTGCAAGAACGGATGTAATTGCTATTGATGTATTTAATCCTGTTAGAGAGGATTATAGATAATGAATTTAACTTTTATTGTATGGCCACTTCACTTATTTAGTATGACCACAGAGGGCCACAGAGGAAAGGAGAGCCGCTGAGATAAACTTTGTGGTACTCCACTCCTCTGTGGCCAAAACCATTTCTTCCTTAGTCCTTAAACTTTTTCTTCAACTCCATCAGCTTTGCCTGGAAAGGATTTACCGGTTCAGATTTAGTATTCTTTTGCGTGGGTTTGAAACTTCTCTCTGAACGAGGTCCACTGCCTCCTGGATTGCCTTGTGTAGCATCTTTCATGGAAAGGGATATCCGTTTCCTGGGAGCATCCACTTCCAGCACAGTCACCATTACATGCTGATTTAGTTTAACTGCTTCATTGGGATCACTGATATACCTGTTGCTTAGATGGGAAATATGAACGAGACCATCCTGCTTAACTCCCACATTCACAAAAGCACCAAAATTGGTGATATTGGTGACGATGCCCGGAATCTTCATACCAGGCTTGAGGTCCTCCATTGTACTCACGCCTTCTGCAAAGCGGAACTCCTCAATGGCTGAGCGAGGATCACGCCCGGGTTTTTCCAATTCTTTCAGGATGTCTTCAATTGTTAAGACACCGGTTGTCTCAGATACGTAATCTTTGACATTGATCTTTTTTCTTATTTCTGACTGCTTAACAAGATCACTGACAGAACTGTTACTTTTGGCAGCCATGGCTTCTACCACATGATAACTTTCAGGATGCACG
>CAMLGP010000368.1 GCA_946479535.1 uncultured Bacteroidota bacterium | reverse complement strand
AAACAGGGCGATATTATTTATGAGGACGAACAGTCTATTATAGCCATAGAGATACTTCCCTGTGAATGCTTAGTGGTTAAACCAGCAGATATGTTTGAAATGGCTTCCGCCTGTTATGAAATCGGGAACAAACATCTTCCGCTTTATTTTGAAGAAAACTGTTTGCTTGTCCCATTTGAAATGCCACTGTATAAACTGCTAACAGCACAGGGATATACAGTATGCATTGAAAACAGGAAATTGCTTAATCCATTGAAAACTACAGTAGCTCCACATGGCAATGGAAATGAAAGCCTGTTCACCCGTATAATGAAACTGACGAATAACAATGAATAACACCTTAATTTCCTTATTGCAGCTTGGTGATCCTGCCCTGCCGATTGGTGGTTACGCTCATTCAGCAGGACTGGAAACCTATGTCCAAAAGGGGATTGTAAGGGATAAGGAATCGGCAAAAGAATTCATTGTACAGATGCTCTCGCAAAACCTGTATTATACGGACGCAGCACTTTTGTCATTAGCCTATGTTGCAGCAGAGTGCAAATGTTTTGAATCAATAAAAGAACTTGACCTGTTATGTACGGCTGTCAAACTACCAAAGGAAATGAGAATGGCAAGTAATAAGCTGGGCTGGCGACTGATCAAAGTATTCCAGAATCTTTGCGAAACCGAGATTATAGGTAAATATATTAAGGCAATCCGCGAGCAAGAACTGTCCGGTCATTATTGTATCATCTTTGGTCTTTTTGCACAGGGTCTTGGGATATCCAAATCAGATGCTTTGACAGGATTTTATTACAATGCCGCAGCTGGCTTTGTAACCAATAGCGTAAAACTTGTACCACTTAGTCAGCAACATGGACAGGAGATACTGTTTTCCCTGCAGGGATTGATCAATGAACTGGTTGCAAAAAGTAGGGAACCTGATAAGGAATTGATTGGTCTATGCTGTAGCGGATTTGATATCCGTTCCATGCAGCATGAGCGATTGTATTCGAGATTATATATGTCCTGATACAAAATTGAATTATGAAAGAGAGAACATATATCAAGATTGGTGTGGCCGGTCCTGTTGGATCTGGTAAAACGGCATTAATTGAACGCCTTACCCGGCAACTATCATCTGAATACAGCATCGGGGTAATTACCAATGATATTTATACAAAGGAGGATGCAGAGTTCCTTACAAAGAACAGCCTGCTTCCTGCTGAACGTATTATTGGGGTAGAAACTGGAGGTTGCCCGCATACTGCTATTAGAGAAGATGCGAGCATGAACCTGGAAGCAGTTGAAGAAATGGCACAAAGATTCCCCGATGTAGCCATCATCTTCATTGAAAGTGGAGGCGATAACCTTTCTGCTACATTTAGCCCTGATCTTGCTGATGTGACCATCTTTGTTAGTGATGTGGCAGAAGGGGATAAAATACCACGCAAGGGTGGGCCCGGCATTACACGCAGCGATCTTCTGGTGATCAATAAGATTGATCTGGCGCCTTATGTTGGTGCCGATCTATACATAATGGAACGGGATGCAAGAAAGATGCGAAATGGTCAGCCATTCTTATTTACCAATCTGATGAGCCTTGAAGGGCTGGATCGTGTAATTGGCTGGATAAAGAAATATGCCTTACTGGAAGAAACACAGGAACCATTACTCGTAAGATGAACGCACAGTTGCAAATACAGACGCATTTTGCCGGAGGTCTTACCCGTCTGGGAAAAACCTATTTCACGCCACCATTTAAAGTGGCTAATATCACGGAGAATAAAAAATCTGGCTGGCTGCAATTGATGATCATGAACTCATCTCCTGGCATTTTGGAAGGAGACAATTATGAAATACTCATTGAATTGGATAAAGGATCCTGCCTTCACCTTCATTCTCAAGCTTACCTGCGGTTGTTCCAGATGAAAACAGAAGCTATCCAGCATTCAGTAATACGTCTTGCAGATAACTGCTCTTTTACTTATATACCACATCCCTGCGTTCCGCATAAACATTCTTCTTTCAAATCAGGCAATAAAATATATCTGTCTGCCAACTGCAATCTTATCTGGGGAGAAGTGTTGACTTGCGGAAGAAAGCTTAATGGAGAAGTGTTTCTATTTTCACGCTATCATACCATTACAGAAATCTATAAAGAAGATAAACTCATAATTAAAGAAAACCTGCTGCTGCAGCCTTCACGGGTTGATCCAAAGAGAATTGGACAGCTGGAAGGATGGACTCATCAGGCAAGCTTTATTTATTTTTCAGCAGAAGATATAAAGGCTGAAAGTATGGATATAATACATGACTGGCTGGCAATTCAGAATGATATGGAATTTGGAATTACCCAGGTATCGGGGAATGGAATACTGGTTCGTATGCTGGGACATGGAGCTGAATTACTTTATGACATCCTGATTACTCTTTCTATAATGATCCAGGAACTTTCTGTTACTAAACCCGCCAAACCTGTATATGCAAGCTGAACTGGAAATATTGATCGTAGCGGCCATTACTATTGCCTGTTTGCATACCCTAACAGGTCCCGATCATTATGTTCCATTTATCGCATTGTCCAAAACAAGAGGCTGGTCGTTCCGCAAAACCCTGCTGTGGACCATAGCCTGCGGATGCGGACATGTATGGAGTTCGGTTTTACTTGCATTAGGTGGTGCGGCAATTGGCTGGAGTATTTCCAAAATTTCGGTGCTGGAGAATGTTCGCGGAGGAATAGCAGGGTGGGTATTGCTATTATTTGGAATTATTTATGGTACCTGGGGATTGATAAGGGCATATCAGAACAGGCCACATAAACATTTTGATACAGTAGAAGAAGGCGAAATTTATGTTTATGAACACCACCATGGTCAGGCCATTCAACCCAAAGAACGATATAGAGTAACTCCGTGGGTCATGTTCATCATCTTTTTATTAGGTCCCTGCGAGCCGATGATACCCCTGCTCTATTTTCCTGCTGCACAAAATTCCTTGTACGGAATGCTTATACTGATTGCAGTTTATACTTTTTTCACGCTGCTGACCATGGTTCTAATGGTAGTATTGGGATACTATGGAGTGTCCTTTATTAAAACAGAGAAACTGGAAAGATACATGCACGCACTAGGCGGACTTACCATCTTTATTTGCGGAGCGGGAATGTTATTTATGGGCTGGTAGTAAAAATGTAAAATTATTCGGCTTCTGCAACCACTTCTTTTACTTCAGGTATCATGCGCTTCATCATTCCTTCAATACCGGCCTTCAAAGTGATCATAGAAGAGGGACATCCGCTGCAGCTACCCTGGAGCATAAGATTTACAACTCCATCATCATAGCTTTTAAACTGAATGGCACCTCCATCCATTTCAACGGCAGGCTTTACATAGTTTTCCAGCAATTCCTTGATACGCTTAACCACATCATCATCGTCTGCAGCCACCTCATTACTGCTTTCTTTTTTGATGACTACCACTTCATCTTCATTGATCACTTCCTTGCCTTCTTCCAGGTATTCTTTCAGGAACTGGCGAACAGCAGGAATTACATCATTCCAGTCGGTATCAGGAGTTTTTGTGAGGGTCACAAAATTGCTGGCGATGAAGACAGACTTGATAAATGGGAACCCAAAGAGCTCAATAGCCAAAGGGGAAGGCTTTGCGCTGGTAGCATCTGGGAAATCAATGCTTTTGCCGGGATACAGGAGCTTGTTGGCCACAAACTTCATGGTTTCCGGGTTGGGAGTCATTTCAGTGTAGATACTGATTATCGGATTACCTGTCTTGATCATAATTCACAATTTAGAGTCTCGTCCTACGAGTCGGACGGAAATGCAAATTTAACAACAAAAATTGAGCATTGATTGTTTGCGAAGAGCGGAAACAGGCTATTCTCTGAATTTGCCCGTTTTTTTGAGATACCTTATCAATATGTAAATCAGTAATAAAATGCCCAGGATCACGCCGATAAGGATGTTTCTGAGCCGTTTATCACCACCCGTAAGTTCGGGATAGATTAACAGAAGGATCAGGGTAATACCAATGAGCCAGATGAATTGTGTGGTGTGTTCTTTAAGGATCCAGCGCTTCCAGTTAAAGCTCATGCCGCTAAATGTTTTTCCAAGGCCATTGAGACGGGGCCACCAGCGGTTTACCTTACTACAGTACTGGTCATATCCCGGACCAAATTTGCCCCGCAGGAAGTTCTCTTCTGCCAGGACAATAGCCTGGTAAACAAATAAAAATACTGGGATTACAATAGCCACATATACCAGGGAATTGGCAAGTATGCCCACTCCCAGGAGCATCAATATATTCCCTACATA
>CAMLGP010000367.1 GCA_946479535.1 uncultured Bacteroidota bacterium | reverse complement strand
TTATGCTACTTTTGAGCGCTGATTTTTTAAAAAATAGATTTCACGGATAGATTAATTTGGACTCTGGAACCCTCAATCCGCGTTATTCGCTGCGTTTTTCACCAGAGAACCCGCGGGTAAATCAGCTTCCTGAAGTTACAATTACTTTGCCAATAAAGCTATTTAGGACTTCCGGAAACCAAAATCTTAACAATGTTTATTGAACCTAATATACGCGGTGAGCGGCGCGGATGGATAGAAGTGATCTGTGGTTCCATGTTCAGTGGCAAAACAGAGGAGCTGATCCGGAGGCTTAAGAGAGTAAAATTCGCCAATCTGAACGTGGAAATATTCAAGCCGGCTATTGATATCCGCTATGGTGAAATGAGTATTGTATCTCATGACACCAATGCAATACTCTCCACTCCCATCGACAATTCGCAGAAAATACTGCTTATGTCCCAGGATGCGGATGTAATTGGTATTGATGAGGCGCAGTTCTTTGACGACCAGCTTCCCTATGTCTGCGATGAACTCGCTTATAAGGGAATCCGGGTGATAGTGGCCGGGCTGGATATGGATTATACCGGCAAACCCTTTGGTCAGATGCCCTTTATAATGGCAAAGGCTGACTATGTGACCAAGCTTCACGCTATTTGTGTGAAATGTGGCAATATCGCCAATTTCACTTACCGTAAAATTCCCAATGATGACCTGGTAGTGCTGGGGGAAAAGGATATTTATGAACCCCGCTGCAGGATCTGCTATACAGATAAAGTGTAATCAATAAAATGTCTTCTTTTCGACATATACTCACCTTATTTAAGAAGGAACTTTTGCTGGAAGTACGCCAGCAATACAGTTTTTACGGTATCCTCCTGTATATCGGCGCCACTATATATGTATTATTTATGACCATGGATGAACCAGAGGCCGGGGTTTGGAATGGCCTGTTTTGGGTTATCCAGCTATTTATCTGTATCAATGCAGTAGCAAAGAGTTTCCTGCAGGAAAGCAGGGGCCGGATGCTGTATTTCTATTCAATAGTTTCACCCGGAAATTTTGTACTCTCCAAACTGTTATTCAATTCAGCGCTCATGCTTATCATGAGCCTTCTTAGCCTGGTTTTATTCATGCTGTTTTTGGGAAATCCGATCCAGAGGGCCCTTCCTTTTACCGGACTGGTTTTACTGGGAGGATGGAGCCTGAGTCTGATCTTCACCTTTTTGGCAGCAATAGCAGCCAGGGCACAGCAAAATGCCGCAATAATGGCGGTTTTGGGATTTCCCCTAATAATTCCTCAATTATTATTGCTTGCTCAACTGGCCAATGCTACATTTAATCCGGCTCTGCCATTTCATTTAAGTACTATTGGGCTATTGGTGGCGCTGGATGTAATGGTGATCATACTGGCGGTGATACTGTTTCCTTTCCTGTGGAAGGACTGAGGAAAATTTTGAAATTTTGAAACCTTGAAATTGGGAAATTGAAATTTCGAAATTTCCCAATTCCAAAATTTCAAAATTCCCCTGTTTTCACATTGCGTTTTGAGGGTACTTTTCGCTTTCTTTGTAAAAATTTTCCAGGAATGACTCCTACGAAAAATTATATGTATAAATCCTGGTGGAAGATTCTAAGTGTGGTTCTGCTGATTTATACGGTTGTTGCCGGCCTAATGATCAAAGTTCCAGATCTACCCGCGCTTGAAGAAACAATCCGCAATTTATTTTTCCATGTGTGCATGTGGTTCGGGATGATGATCCTGTTTACAGTCTCTGTTATCAATTCCGTCCGTTATCTCCGCACATTTAACCTGCGTTATGATATTTATGCAAGACAATATGCTACTGTAGGTATTGTAATGGGATTGCTGGGATACGCAACCGGAACGGTCTGGATGAGTTATACCTGGGCTGATCCGAATAATCCTGCGACAGCCTCCTTTGGCACCATTGCGCGGGAACCTAAATTAATCGGAGCGGCCATTGCCCTGCTGATCTATTTTGCCTATCTGGTACTGCGTGATTCTATTAATGATATGGATAAGAAAGCAAGGATAAGTTCTGTTTATAACATATTTGCCTATGCCATGCTGTTTCCTTCTATCTGGATCGTGCCCCGCATATTGCCGAGTCTCCACCCCGGAGGCAGTGAAGGCAACCCTGCCATGAATTTCAAAGATATTGACAGTAATATGCGAATGGTATTTTATCCTGCTGTCATTGGCTGGACGCTTCTGGGAGTCTGGATCGCTACCCTGAAGATCCGCCTGAGCTTACTCAAAGAAAAACAGATGATACAATGAAAAAACTAAGTCGACTTTTTGCTCTTTTATTAATGCTTCTATCTTCTACTTTATTGCATGCCCAGGGTGATAGCGATATGGGAGATACCATGCGAAGCAATGGAAGAATTTATGTAGTCATTGCCGTTATACTCGTCATACTTGCCGGATTGTTCCTTTACCTGATCCGCCTCGACAGGAAAATGAGCAAGCTTGAAAAAAATAATTAATTATCCGTTATTAACGAACTGGTAATATTAATTAACGATTGAACACACTTACTTGCATTTGAAAAATTAAAACCCTAATCATGTCTGAAACAGAGTACAGTTTTTTTGGAGCCGTTGAAAAAAGCTTTGACAAGGCTGCAAAATTCACCAAATGGGATCCAGGTATCCTTGAACAGATCAAAGCCTGTAATGCCGTTTACAGGATGCGCTTCCCGGTTAAGCGGGACGATGGAAAGATCGATGTTATTGAAGCCTATCGCGTACAGCACTCACACCACAAAGCACCCTGTAAGGGTGGTATTCGCTTTGCAGCAGAAGTGAACCAGGACGAGGTTATGGCACTTGCCGCATTGATGACTTATAAATGTGCTATTGTTAATGTGCCGTTTGGCGGTGGAAAAGGTGGGATCAAGATCAATCCCCGCGAATATTCAGCTTACGAACTTGAAAAGATCACAAGACGATATACAGCAGAACTGATCCGTAAAAAATTTATCGGGCCCGGTACAGATGTTCCCGCACCTGATTACGGAACTGGTGAAAGAGAAATGGCCTGGATCCTTGATACGTATACTGCCATGCACCCCGGTGAAATAGATGCTGCTGGTTGCGTAACCGGAAAGCCGGTGTCTCAGGGTGGCGTTCGCGGAAGACGGGAAGCTACCGGCCTCGGTGTATTCTTTGGCCTGCGTGAGGTATGTAATATGCCTGATGTAATGAAAAAGCTGGGAATGGAAACCGGGGTGGAAGGAAAACGTGTTGTTGTACAGGGATTGGGAAATGTGGGTTACCATAGCGCCAAATTCTTCCAGGATGCAGGAGCCAAAATTGTTGGATTGGCAGAGTATGAAGGCTCTATCTGTAATGATAATGGACTGGATGTTGATCAGGTATTCAATCACCGGAAGAAAACAGGTTCAATCCTGAACTTTGAAGGTGGTACCAATTTCAAAAAGAATACGGATGCGCTGGAAATGGATTGCGATATTCTTATTCCGGCTGCATTGGAAAACGTGATCAATGGAGAAAATGCGCCACGCATAAAGGCAAAGATGATTGGCGAAGCTGCCAATGGTCCGCTTTCACCAGAAGCTGATGAGGTATTTGCGAAAAAGGGCACAGTGGTAGTACCGGATATGTATCTCAATGCAGGTGGTGTGACTGTTTCTTATTTTGAATGGTTAAAGAATCTCAGTCACGTTAGATATGGCCGCATGGAAAAGCGCTTCAATGAAAACATGAATGCGCATATTGTGGGGCAAATGGAAAGCCTGACCGGAAAGAAAATGACTTCAAAGGATAAGGAATATATTGTTCATGGTGCTGATGAGGTGGATCTGGTGTATAGTGGTCTGGAAGAGACCATGATCACAGCTACGCACGAGATCATGAATGAGTGGAAGAACAATCCTTCAATTCCGGATATGAGAACAGCGGCGTATGTTGTTGCTATTAATAAAGTAGCAACGAGTTATGCAGAGCTGGGTATTTTCCCGTAAAATTCAGAATTTAGGTAAAATAGTATAGGCTGCTTCTTTCAGGAGCAGCCTTTTTATTACGAGAAAGCTGATATTTTGGCAGATATTCTTTTCATCGGTTGGTGTTCGGTTGTTCATCGGTTGTTCATCGGTTGGTCTTCACTAGGAAGTTTTTTGAAAAGAAGCAAATATTTTAGTGTAAACCCTTATGGATTTGACAGAGTGACAGTCATTAGAATAGGTCCATCAGCATCTTCAGCTGTTGATGCATATCCGTTCCAGGCTGAGCTGCTTCTTCTATAATTGAATAATGATTGGAGTCTTCAATTTCCAGGAGTATTAC
>CAMLGP010000366.1 GCA_946479535.1 uncultured Bacteroidota bacterium | reverse complement strand
ACGCATTGCTGCCGCCGCTATCTACAAACCTGTAATTAAAAAAGCAGATAAAGACAAAGAAAAGATTATTGAACAGTTGCAGGATGCACTTTATGCAGCTACCATTATATGTTATGCGCAGGGCCTTGAAATGCTGTATCGAGCATCCACAGAATTGAAAATGGATATACCATTGAAAGACGTGGTTAAAATATGGAGAGGTGGATGTATTATTCGCTCATCCATGCTGGAGATATTTGCAGAGGTATATTCCGGCAAACAGGTTCCAGCCAATATTTTAATGCATAAAAAGATTGCTGTGCTGGTTAAAAAGAAATCATCCAATTTCCGGAAGATCATAAAGCTTGCAGCAACCAATAAGATTCCTGCTGCGGGATTAATGAGCGCACTTGCTTACCTTGATAGCTATACGTCTGATCAATTACCCGTGAATCTGATACAGGCGCAACGTGATTTTTTTGGCGCACATACCTATCAGCGGATCGACAAAGAAGGAAGTTTCCATACTGAATGGGAATAATTCACAGGTAACCTAATTTATAAACCCTGAACAATGGCCTCAAAGAAAAATACTAACCCCACACTGCTTTTCATATTCGGCGGAAGCGGAGATCTTACCAACCGCAAACTGATACCCGCTCTCTATAATTTATATATCGATAATTATCTCCCTGAAAAATTTGACATCATCGGCATTGGCAGAAGCTCCTTCCCATCACAGGAAGCATACCGTGATAAACTACTGGAAGGAGTACAACAATTTTCCCGACGCAAGGATGAGGCAAATGGCGCATGGAAAAGTTTCTCTTCAAATATCCGGTATTTTGAAATGGATCTGCTTGATGACAAGGCCTATGACCAGATCATTAACTGGATAAAGGAAATGGCAGCAGAATGGAATGCAAAACCTACCATTATCTTTTACCTGGCTGTGGCACCTCAACTGGCTCCTGATATAGCAAAAAGACTATCTGCAAAAAATATCTGTGAAGACAGTACTCATACACGAATAGTATTTGAAAAACCTTTTGGTCATGATCTTCAAAGTGCGCGCGAACTGAATAATTTGCTTAAAGGAATGTTTGAAGAAAACCAGATCTTCCGCATAGACCATTACCTGGGCAAGGAAACAGTTCAGAATATTCTTGCTTTCAGGTTTGCCAATGCGCTTTTTGAACCGGTATGGAATAGCAATTATATTGATCATGTCCAGATCACAGCAGCAGAAACGGTAGGTGTTGAAGATAGGGGAGGTTATTATGAACAGTCTGGTGCTCTGCGTGATATGGTACAGAATCATATCCTGCAATTGTTATGCATGATTGCCATGGAGGCGCCTACTTCGTTTGATGCAGATGAAATTCGAAATAAGAAAGTAGATGTGTTGAATGCCCTCCGCAAGATAAATGTAGAAGATGTACATGCACTAACAGCCCGTGGACAGTATGCAGGCGGATGGATGAAAGGAAAAGAAGTTCCAGGGTATCGCAAGGAAAAGGCCGTGGACCCACATTCGCCTGTTGATACATTTGTTGCTGCCAAATTTTATGTAGACAACTGGCGCTGGCAGAATGTTCCCTTCTATGTTCGCACTGGAAAGCATTTATATGAAAAAGCAACATTGGTTGTTGTTCAATTCAAAGATGCTCCACATTATGCATTTCCCAAAGAGGCTGCAGAAACATGGCGTAATAACCGTTTAATCTTTAGCATTCAGCCAAATGCCGAAATTCGTATAAGATTCCAGGCTAAACATCCCGGGCCACACATGACGCTCGATCCAGTTGATATGGATTTCAATTTTGCTGAGGCTTATGATGGTGAAGAACCTGAAGCTTATGAAACATTGCTGGAAGATGTAATAGAAGGTAATCCTACTTTATTTATGAGAGCAGACCAGGTAGAAGCAGCCTGGGGTGTAATTAGCCCGATTCTGGAAGCATGGCAAAAAAGGCCGCCGGTTGATTTCCCGAATTATGCTCCTGGCAGCTGGGGACCTGAAGATGCAGAAGCTTTAATTGCCAAAGATGGTCACCATTGGGTAACATTACCCTCCAATAATAAAGGACAGTAAAAGACTTCCATTAATTTAAGGAAAATAAGAACAGCATGAAATTGCATGTTTCCAAAGACCCTGAAGAATTAAGTGAGAACGTTGCTGGCTGGATCGTCAACTATGCCAATGAAGTATTGACTAAACACAACCGTTTTACTATCGCTTTATCCGGTGGCAGCACTCCAAAGAAATTATACGAAAAACTTGCTTCAGAAAAGTATAGATCAAAAATAAACTGGAAACTGGTGCATGTATTCTGGGGTGATGAACGGGCCGTTCCATTTACAGATAAAAGCAATAATGCAAAAATGGCTTTTGATGAATTGCTTTCGCATGTGCCGGTTCCAGAAGATCAGATCCACATCATGCACACTGATATAGATCCTGTTGACGCTGCAGCAGATTACCAGCAATTACTGCATAATTATTTCGATAAGCAACTGTATACATTCGATCTGGTATTGCTGGGGCTTGGCGATAATTCTCATACACTTTCTCTTTTCCCAGGTTATGATGATATAGTATTTGACAGAGAGAATTGGGTTCGATCCTTTTACCTGAAAGAACAGGATATGTATCGCATCACATTAACATCAGCCATTGTTAATACTGCAGGCCGTGTTGCATTTCTTGTTGCAGGAAAAGATAAATCGGAAGCAATGCGTCAGGTTGTATCTGGCAAATATGACCCCTCCATCCATCCCGCACAAATGATCAAACCGTTGAACGGGGAATTATTCTGGTTCACTGATAAAGCTGCTGCTGCAGACCTTCAGCAGGTGATCTGACCATTACTTTGTTCACTTAATACAGTTTATCACGCTTTTGTTGAATTTAGTCAGGGGCCGGCAGAATCTGACAGGAAAATATATATTTTCGAAAGGCCATAAAGGCAACTGATTTGCGTTATTGCAAGTCTATCATGTAAGGCCCCAATAGGCCTTATAACTACAAATAGCTCAAGTGGTTTTGGTGATATTTTCTTTCGCCTGAACCACGTGAGCCCAAACACCCGGATTATGCATTTGCCTCGTAAAGTCCTGACAGCCATTAGCGTCCTTTCTTTGTTAATTATAGCAGGGGTAGCCGCTGTAAAGCCTCCAAAAGGGCCATGGAGAAACCTCCAGGTATTGCCTGAAGACATCAGCGAAGAAAAGTTGGACAGCATTATGGAATCTTATAACAATGCGCTGGGAGAGGGCTGCAAATTCTGCCATGTACCCATTGAAACTGGTTCAGATAAATTTGATTATGCTTCAGACAGTTTACCAATGAAACGCAATGCAAGAGACATGATCAAAATGACGATCAATATCAACAAGACTTATTTCTATCATAAAAAAGAAGAAAGGCCTGAATACTTAAATATGGTTCATTGCAACACCTGCCACAGAGGTGAAGCATTTCCTCCTGAACCTGACGAGAAGTCCGATAAGAAGAAGAAGAGAAAACATTAACAGGTATATTTTTCTTCCTGCCATTTCCAATTTTCTTCCATATCTCTTTCCGGGTTGTTGCTATTTCTTGTGGTCTCATTCGATTCTCATTCGACTCTGATTCGACTCTGATTCGACTCTCATTCGACTCTCATTCGAGTTTGAATAATTAATTGCAAGGTAAATGTCATAATGGCACCTCATTCAGTTCGACGTTTTCCGAACGGGAGCCGAATGAGAGTTGAATACCCATAAATAAATACCCTGAAGCCCGCAGATAAACAGTTGGAACAATCCCGATGTGCTTATCGGTTGTGCCATATTACATTAATTTGCATAGCTTCCATACAAGCATAAAAAAAGTAAATCGTAACATCGCACTTATTCATCCAAAAAACACTCGTTGCCTCTTTCAGTAGTTTTACTGAATATATGATCGCTTTTACTGAATTTTAGTATAAACCATTAGATTTTAGCACTATATATTAGCATCAGACGTTATTTTTATGAGGTGAATTGTTTGTAAAGTGACGACCAATAATTCCCTATCCTAAAGAAAAATGACCGTATGACTTTGCTAAACTGGATGGGTCTCATTTCAACCATTGCTTTACTTATACCCATCATCTTATTACTGGTTTTCAAACTTGCCTGGTATAAAAGCTTTCCTGCACTTTTATTCTACTATATTATTCTGGCCAGCTATAATATGATCAGCCAGAACTACTTTGCTTCCTTTAGTGCATCCGCCATTGAATATCATAAAGTGATCAATACCCTGCTGGAAGTACCTCTGGTACTTTTATTTTTCACGTATTTCAGTCGCACTGC
>CAMLGP010000365.1 GCA_946479535.1 uncultured Bacteroidota bacterium | reverse complement strand
TCCAGCTTCTCCGTAGTCAGTTCTGATTTCACCAGGTAATCAGTAGCCCCGCTCTCCATGGCCTTGATGTCAATATCCTTATTGCCCTTGCCGGTCAGCAATACGATCGGCTCATCAATCCTTGCCGCTCTCGCCTCCTGCAATAATTCCAGTCCGGTATTCTTTCCCAAACGGTAATCCACCAGGTAGATATCAAATTCACGGGTACGCAAACTCCTGATGGCATTATCATAGTTATTGATCCAGCTTATGGTAAACTGGCTCCCTTCAATGCTGGTGATTGAATCAGCTATGATAAAGTAGTCATCCTCATCATCATCTATAATGGCGATTCGGACCCCTCCGGCATTAAGCATGTTAATTAACGGTTTGTGGTAAAAGTATGGTGAAACGTGCTCCTTCATTCTCTTCGCTTTCTGCATAGATCACTCCCCGGTGATTGTCTACAATGCTCCTGCACAACGCAAGTCCAATGCCATTTCCGGGAAATTCTGATTTTCCATGCAGCCTCACAAAGGGACGGAATATCTTTTCCGCATATTCCTGCCTGAACCCGATCCCATTATCCTTACACACTATTTTGAAATATTCTGTTCCTGCTGGTAACCCAAATGCCATCTTTTCCTTCCCACTGATCGGGCTCGCACTGATATTGATCTCCAGCCTCCGGTCCTTCCTTCCAAACCGCATCGCATTCTCTAATAGCTCACGAAACAAATGCCGGTATTGCAACGCGTCTCCTTCTATCACTGGTAACGAAGAAGTGTTCAGTATCGCAAATTTATCTTTGGTCATCATCTTCAGCTCCCGCCACTCATGTTCCACTATTGTTTCCAATGGCGCATGATCTACTTTTAATGATGCTGTGGTTACTCTTGATAAGGTTGCCAGGCTATCGATCAATGAGCGCATATCATCCAGCGCAGTGCGTATCCTGGTGATATATCCCTCCCGATGGCTATCGGGATGGGGTTCCTTACTGCTATCGGAAACCTTATCCCGATAGCCATCGGGATCGGCAGCAGTCAATCGCTCTATCAACACACTCAGCTTCCTCAATGGCGCATCCAGGTTCTGTGCCGCAATATCGATGAATTCCGCATACTCCTCTTTGTACCTGTCCTGCAATTTCTGCAATCGTTCAAACTCCGCCATCCATACCGCATTCTCTCCTTCCGGTGATTTCTCTGCTGTAAATAAGATACATGCCGCATCCCGATCCCGATAGCTATCGGGATTAACCCCACCCCGATGGCTATCGGGACTCATCTTCACTCCCAACGCATGGAAATGAAAGATCACTCCCCCTCCATCCGGTAACTTTTTATGAAACCAGAACTGGTGCGTCTGCTTTTCTTTTAATTGCAAACAGGTTTCCCATTCACTGTATATGATACGGGCATCTTTTGCTTCTACAATATTTGAAAAGGGAAGATCCTCATCTAATGTCATCACCGTTCCGAAAAAGTTCTCAACAGGCATATTGCTGAACACTATCTTCTTTTGGGATGGATCATAAAAGAACACCAGCGATGAAAAAGAATCAGTCATCTTTGGAAAAGCAGGCGATGTTGCGAACATTATCAGTTTTTAATAGGTTCCTTCAATATGTATCTTTAGCCATAATATTCCCCATGTGGAAATAGTTCCCCATTTCCGGAAATTTATTCATTATCCGGGTTTTTCCGTAGCAACTAAATCCTGAAAATTAACAGGTAACTCCTTATGCCACGGGATTTATCAACGACTGACTGAACAAAATGAAAGCATATATCGTGCAACTTCTGTAAGCCCCTGCATATTGGAGGGCTTGATCACATAATCACAGGCCCCTAATTGAAGGCAGATGGTTTTGTAAGTAACTGAGTCTGAAGTGCTCCAGATTATTTTTGGAATAGGATCAAACCGGGGTAAGTGTTTAAGCTCCTGTAGAATTTCTGCACCATTCAGTGTGGGCATATTGTAGTCTAATACAATCAGGCAGGGCATACTGAGCTTTTCCAGTTCCTTTAAACGGGTTATTACGTTTCGTCCATTGTTCACAAACTCAAGGCTAAAGCTGGGATCTATTCGGGTAAAGACCTCTCTTAGTAATTCTTCATCATCTATATCATCCTCGCCCAGAAGGATGTATTTATAACCAGAGGCTACCGGTGCGGCTGATTCGGCACTTCCTTTTAATGGCACAATTTTGTGTTATTATCACTTGTAAGATAGGGCATTTTGCAACCGAACGTATATTCTTTTTTAGATTTAAGTTATATGAATAATAGATTTTGTAATGGTTCGTGAGACACGAACCATGGCGTGAACCATGACGAGAACCATGGTGAGAACCATGGCATAGGACTGTAATCCTTAATTAATATTATCTTTCTACAAACCCCTCTTCAATGCCAACGAAAAAGAAGACGAAGCCATCTCTATCATCTGTTGTATCTGCGGATGGAGGCGCTGGTAAATCATCCAATGGTAAACATTCCACTGGTCATAAGAACGGAATAATTGGCAGACATAAATCCAATGGAAATGGTAATGGAAATGGTAACGGTAAGAGTAACGGCCATCTTCATGACCTTGATGTCTCAGACTCCTTAGATGAACGCGAACTACTCAGAGTACTCTCCGAAATTCGCAATGGTAACTTTGCTGTTCGCATGCCCGTTGATAAACTCGGCATCGGCGGCAAGATCTGCGATATCCTCAATGATATCATTATCCTCAATGAAACCTTCGTTCAACAGTTAACACTCGCCCGTAATACCATCGGTAAAAAAGGTCACCTCAACCACCGCGTTGAGCTGCCCCGTACCGCGCGTGGCTCCTGGGCACAGGGTGTTGAATCTGTCAATAGTCTTATCTCCGACCTTGTTTATCCTACCATCGAAATAGCGCACGTTATCTCCTCCGTGGCAAAAGGTAATCTCTCACAGGAAATGCCTTTGAAGATCGGCGAACACGTGCTGCAGGGTGAGTTTGCCAAGATCGCCGCTGAAGTGAATGACATGGTGAAACAGCTCAATCTCTTCTCCATGGAAGTAACGCGCGTGGCGCGTGAAGTAGGTTCTGAAGGAAAACTCGGCGGACAGGCGAAAGTAAAAGGCGTTGCCGGTGTGTGGAAAGACTTAACTGATTCCGTAAACCAGATGGCAGGCAACCTTACCGCACAGGTGCGTAATATCGCTGAGGTAACAACGGCTGTTGCAAAAGGTGACCTCCGTAAAAAAATTACGGTGGATGTACAGGGTGAGATCCTTGAATTAAAAAATACGATCAATAACCTGGTTGACCAGCTCAACTCCTTCTCTTCCGAGGTAACGCGTGTGGCGCGTGAAGTGGGTACGGATGGTAAGCTCGGTGGACAGGCAGAGGTAAAGGGTATCGGTGGTACCTGGAAAGACTTAACCGATTCTGTAAACCAGATGGCCTCCAACCTTACCGACCAGGTACGAAATATCGCCGAAGTAACTACCGCCGTGGCGAAAGGTGACCTCTCAAGAAAGATCACGGTGGACGTAAAGGGTGAGATCCTTGAATTGAAGAACACCATGAACACCATGGTGGATCAGCTCAACTCTTTCTCTTCTGAAGTAACGCGTGTGGCGCGTGAAGTAGGTAGTGAAGGTAAACTGGGCGGACAGGCCACGGTAAAAGGTGTGGGTGGTGTATGGAAAGATCTGACCGAGTCTGTAAACCAGATGGCTTCTAACCTTACCAACCAGGTACGTAATATCGCCGAGGTAACAACAGCGGTTGCGAAAGGTGACCTGAGTAGAAAGATCACGGTTGACGTTAGAGGCGAGATCCTTGAATTAAAAGATACCATCAATACCATGGTGGATCAGTTGAACTCATTCGCCTCTGAGGTTACCCGTGTGGCATTGGAAGTGGGTACAGAGGGTAAGCTCGGTGGCCAGGCCCGTGTGCAGGATGTGGGTGGTACCTGGAAAGACTTAACAGAGTCTGTAAACCAGATGGCCTCCAACCTTACCTCACAGGTACGTAACATCGCTGATGTAACAACAGCGGTGGCAAAAGGTGATCTTTCCCGAAAGATCACGGTTGACGTGAAATGTGAGATCCTTGAATTGAAGAATACCATCAATACCATGGTGGACCAGTTGAACTCCTTCGGTTCAGAGGTGTTCCGTGTGGCGCGTGAGGTGGGTTCTGAAGGTAAGCTCGGCGGTCAGGCTGATGTACCGGGTGTGGAAGGTCTTTGGAAAGACTTAACCGATTCCGTGAACAAGATGGCATCCAACCTTACCTCGCAGGTACGGAACATTGCCGAGGTAACAACCGCGGTGGCAAATGGTGACCTTTC
>CAMLGP010000364.1 GCA_946479535.1 uncultured Bacteroidota bacterium | reverse complement strand
TACCTTCGTATCCTATCCTGTTTCGTGTATATAGCGTAGGAAGATTTACCGGAGCATTACCTATGACCTGCTGAAAATATACATCAGCCCGCCATTTCCAGTTTTTGCCAATACTGATAGTTTTCTCTGCCCCTAACTGCAAAAGATTGAAAAGCGTTCCTTCCTGTTGCAATTTGTAATAATCAGTTATATAAGTATAATTGGTCATCAGGTAATAGTTACCCGTTAATCTTAACTGCAACCAGGGCTGATATAAAGATGCTGAAAGATGAGTTGTATTTTCTTTCTTGAAATCAGTTGGCGAAATAAGATAAAATTCACTACGTGGATCAAAAATAAAAGACGGAGTACGGTTAACATTTTCGAATCCCAATTGCACATACCCTGATTTTTTCCCTACTGACCGCTGCAAACTGCCATTGGCCTGATAGTCGCCGGCATTTAATCCGGTAAAATACAATTTGCCACTTGCTTCTATATCCCATTTTCTGTTGCGTGAACGGTTGCGATATTCAGCATGGCCAAATACGTTATACAGTTTTGGATCTCCTTTTACATTGTTCAATGACAGGTTCTGAACTGCTGCACCTAGCTTGAGGAACTGCTGAAGATTTTTTGCATCAGGGAAGGTAATAATTGAAAAATCATTTCGCATATCAACCCATTTGTCCTGAACAATCAGGGTATCTGTTGGAGCCCCTAATTTCAGTCCATACCTGGATGCATAATATAATGAATCACCGATCAGATCACTATATTGGTAGGTGGATTTACTGTATTGAAAAGTATATTCAAAACGGATACGGGGATAAAAAAGGGGGATCACAGTTGAATCAGTAACAAGAGAATCCTTTCTTCCAAAATCATATTGCTGTCGTAATACCACATTGAAATCCTTGTATCGATTACCGGTTCCAGTATTGGTGCTAAAAAAGTCTGTACCAAAGGCAGGATCGCCACCAATTTTGGAAGGAATATTGAATCTGTCCCGGTAGGTAACATCATCTATAAAGTTGGCTGTATCCGATATTCCACCACTTTCTCCTGATTGTAATTTATTGGCGAGTAAGACCAGGTAGGCATTATATCGTTTATTGATCGATTCATACCAGGATGAAAAAAGATAATTATTGTGATTGGTCTTTTGATTTTTAAAGAACCCGGGGGAATTGATCAGCCGGTATTGAAATAGAAAATTCCAGTTGGGTTTGATGTTCTGGGTATGAATGACCTGGATCATTTGTTCTCCCCTCCCCGCAAGCACATAGTTCAATTCCGAATAGGGCCTAGTGGTATTAAAGAAGCGCACCTTATCCAATGTGTATTTATAATTATCAAAGGCATGAAATCCGGGATCCCACCCTGGCTGTAAAGAAGGAGAAAACAGGAGATTGCGTGCAGCAGTTCCAGTATTTCCAAGTGTTATATATGTTGGAGGCATTGGAAAACGCCTGCTAAAATCATTTATGGAAGAATCCAGTGTATAATTCCGGCTAGAGTCAAGGTATCGGAAATGAACCGTTATGGAGTCTTCAAACTTGTCTCTTCGCTTTAAACTATCGTTGCCACTATTACTGCCACCACCTTTAAAGCTTCCACCCAACTGCCGTAACCGACCACCGGCGCCACGGATCACTCCCCCCTGTGAAAAAGCATCCGCAGAAATAAAGAGAAGTGAGGCTAATAAGAAATATGTGATTTTGCTGGTCAGGGTAAGTAATTTATAAGCGGGGTTTTGTGCCACTGCAAATTAGCGGTGCAAAAGTACAAATACAGCAGCCAAATTGTTAAATGCCCGCTATCATCTGGTTAAATAACAAAGCAAGTTTAGGTTCAGCTTCTTTAGCGGCCTGCAACACTTCTTCATGTGTAATAATATTGTCATCCTCCCGGATGCCGATATCGGTGACAATGCTTACGGCAAATACAGGTAATCCCATGTGATTGGCAGCAATCGTTTCCTGAACTGTGCTCATTCCAACCACATCTCCTCCGGCAACATGGATCAGCTTGTATTCCGCCCTGGTCTCAAAGGTTGGACCGGTAACAGCTACATAAACACCTTCTTTTATATCGATATTATTTTTGGCTGCAATGGCTTTTGCCTGCTGGATGAGTGTACGCCTGTAGGGCTCGCTCATATCCGGGAACCGGGGTCCCAGATCATCGTCATTTTTACCAATCAAAGGATTGGGAGTAAAAAAGCTGATATGATCTTTTATGATCATAATATCTCCTACTTTAAATCCCGGGTTCACAGAACCAGCAGCATTGGATAAAAGAAGGGTTTTAATACCCAGCATTTTCATTACCCTGATTGGATAAACCACTTCCTGGGGAGTATACCCTTCATAAAAGTGAAAGCGTCCGCCCATGGCAACCACTACCTTTTCACCAATCCTGCCAAAGATCAGCTTGCCGGAATGGCCTTTAACGGTAGATACCGGGAAATGTGGAATATCCCCATAGGGTACTTCCTTTTCAATTTTGATCTGGCTGGCAAAATTTCCAAGCCCGCTACCCAAAACAATTCCTACATCCGGAGCCTTCTTAAATTCTTTCTGGAGAAACTTTACCGTTTCTTTCAGGTCTTTTTGCAGCTTTTTTGACATTAAATAGATGGTTGATGGGATTTGGGCCCGAGAGCAAATATATAATATTCGCTTTTGATCTCTATCTTCGCCGAAATTTTAAGACATCATGAATCTCCACGAGTACCAGGCCAAAGAGTTACTAAAAAAATACAATGTGCCCGTGCAGGAAGGATTTGCCTGCAGTTCTGTTCACGAAGCTGAGGAAGCTTACCGCCAGATCAAGACCCAGTTTGGGAGCAGTTTTGCCGTTGTGAAGGCACAAATCCATGCTGGTGGCCGTGGCAAGGGTACTGTAAAGGAAACTGGTATCAATGGCGTTAAAGTGGGAAAGAACCTGGATGATGTGGTATCCATCGCACAAAAAATATTAGGTGGAACCCTGGTTACCATACAAACGGGTCCTGCAGGAAAGGTGGTGCACAAGGTGCTTGTAGCGCAGGATATGTATTATGATGGACCCTCTGAACGTAAAGAATTCTATCTGTCTGTATTGCTTGACCGTAGCAAAGGCCAAAACGTGATCATGTACAGTACCGAAGGAGGAATGAATATTGAAGATGTAGCGCATGATACACCTGAAAAGATCTTTAAAGAGTGGGTACATCCTTCTGGCGGCCTTCAGGCTTTCCAGGCTCGCAAGATCGCATTCAACCTGGGCCTGAAAGGAGAAGCTTTCAAGAATTGCGTGAAGTTTGTTACCAATTTATATAATGCTTATGTAGGGCTGGATTGTTCCATGCTGGAAATAAATCCGCTATTCAAAGCTGCTGACGACAAGATCGTGGCTGTAGACTGCAAAATGAACCTGGATGATAATGCACTGATGCGTCATGCTGACCTTGCATCTTTAAGAGATACAACCGAAGAAGATCCTACAGAAGTAGAAGCAGGTAAATACAATCTGAACTTCGTTAAACTGGATGGCAATGTAGGTTGTATGGTAAATGGAGCAGGACTGGCTATGGCCACTATGGATATGATCAAATTAAGTGGTGGTGAACCTGCCAACTTCCTGGATGTAGGTGGTACTGCCAATGCCCAGACTGTGGAAGCGGGTTTCAAGATCATTCTGAAAGATCCTGCTGTTAAGGCAATACTCATTAACATCTTTGGTGGAATTGTGCGTTGCGACCGGGTAGCACAGGGTGTGATTGATGCTTACAAGAACCTCGGCAATATAAAAATTCCGATCATTGTTCGCTTGCAGGGCACTAATGCAGAAGAAGCCAAAAAGCTGATTGACGAAAGTGGGCTGAAAGTTGAATCTGCCATCCTGCTAAGTGAAGCAGCTGATCTGGTGAAGAAGGCAGTAGCTTAGGTATGATTTTGAAATCTTGAAATTGGGAAATTTTGAATTTTTCAGGTCGGGAAAGTAAAATTATATCCAGCTTATTGAATACCTAATTGTTTTAGAAACCCTTCCTTATAATTACTTCCGATAGGGATCTCTTTTTTATCAATGAAGACCCTGTTGCCTTCAATATGGGTGATCTTTACTTTATTGATAATAAAGGACCGGTGTAACCTCACAAAATGATTTTTGGGGAGTATATCCTCAATGGCGGTAAATGACATGCCGGGAAGCAATATCTGCTGCTCCGTCACAATCTTTGTATAGTTACCACTTGCCTCCGCAAAGAGTATATCATTAAAAAATACTTTAAAGATCTTTCCATCAGCTTTGATAAAGATAAATTCATCTTTTGCCTGTTCAGTCGCTGGAGGAGTAGTGG
>CAMLGP010000363.1 GCA_946479535.1 uncultured Bacteroidota bacterium | reverse complement strand
TGCTGAGGTTGATCCCGTCATCAGCAATCCGGGTCAATACTTTTGCGAGGCTGCCCTTAGAGTGATCGGTATGAAAATATACCGATGCTTTATCTGCACTTTCTATTTCGGAAATTGTTCCTTCTGGCTGAAGCACCAGGAAACGTGTATAGTTATTTTTAAGCGTATGAATATTGGGAGCAATGATATCCAGGCTGAATAATTCTGCCGCAAGCTTACTTGCAATAGCTGCAATATGTTTGCTCTTATGCTGGTGCACATGTTTTGCGCTTAAGGCAGTGTCTTCTGTTTCCACCAGTTTCCATTTGTATTGGTCCAGGAAATCATGGCATTGCTGAATGGCCATGGTATGAGAGTGAACTTCCCTGATCTCATCCAGTGTTACACCACGGTTTACCATCAGGTTTTGCCTGATCTGCAGATAGACCTCACCGATAATAACAAGATTTGATTTTTGAAGAAGATGATAATTGGGAAGAATGCTGCCGGCTATTGAATTTTCGATGGCCATTACTCCTCCCTGGCTTTCATTACCATTGGATGCCAGCTTTACCACTTCACGGAAAGTTGCGCAGGGAATAACGTTTGCATCTTTGCCGAAGAACTGACGGGTGGCTTCCTGGTGAAAACTGCCTTCATAACCCTGAATGGCATATCCCATCTGCTGTTTGGAAGGCTGATCCGGGGAACTATTTACTTCCGCCTGCGAACTATCCTTTTTATTGACCATCGTTTAAAATCCTTAAGGGATTTGTTATAAAAGAGAATCCCGGCCATTTGGCCGGGATTCTTATGTTGAGTTTAGTTTTTCGCTTATTTGACTTTCAACAAAAGCATTCCCGGCTTCATTCTAAAGTAAAAGAAGTAAAAATAAAAGCTGGTAAATGTTTGTGCGATTGTCATCAGGGCAAATATAGACTACTCTAAGATTTTGAACAATTTTAATTTAATTATTTTCTCCCTCCCGATTCAGCATCATTCATCCTGATCTTGCGTCCTCTATAATTTTTGCCGTCAATTGAGCGGATCATCTTTTTGGCGGCAACGGGTTCAATTTCTATCCAGCTATTCATTTCCTTCATATCTATCCTGCCCAGCACTTCCTTTTTCAGATCACTCATATCCAATATGAACTGAAGGAAACTTGCTTTATAAAAACCATCTTTTGTACCAAGATTCACAAACAATCGTTGGTAATTTCCGCCTCTTCCCTGTCCATCCCGCTGACCAAAACTTTTTCCACGTGTATCTCGCTGAACGCCTCTTTCACTACGCTCAGGTCTTCTTTCTTCACGCATGTTCAAATCGGCCGCATTCTCATAATACTTCAGGAATCGGTCAAATTCCAACGCTGCTACTCTTTGCAGGATCTCTTCCTTTTCAACGGTAGCAAATTTCTCTTTCAGGATCGGGAGATAGGCTTCATATTCACCATGGCTGATATCTGCCTGCAACATCTTATCAATAAAATGGAAGAACTGTTTGCGACAAACATCCTTGCCTGACGGAATATCCATTTTATGAAAACGGGTATTCATCAGTTTTTCAATCTGACGAAGCCGGTATATTTCTTTCGGAGTAACAATTGAAAGGGAGATGCCACTTTTACCTGCGCGACCTGTACGTCCGCTGCGATGGGTATATACTTCAGTATCATCCGGCAGTTCATAATTGATCACATGCGTTATACCCTGTACATCTATACCGCGTGCTGCAACATCTGTTGCAATGATCAATTGTATGCTTTTATCACGGAACAGGCTCATCACCTTATCCCGCTGTTGCTGGGTAAGATCACCATGGAGCGGTTCAATATCATATCCTTCCCTTGTCAGCTGTTCAGCAATATCCTGAGCATCTGCTTTGGTGCGGGTAAATACAATACCGTATATTCCCGGATTAAAATCAATGATGCGCTTCAGTGTTTCATACCGGTTCACATGTTGTGTAACATAATACTGGTGATCAATGGTGGAGGCGCCAGCATTCATTTTACCAATAGTCACTTCCACCGGCTGTGTCATATAGCGTTTACTTACCTGCCTTATCTCCGGAGGCATGGTTGCACTGAATAACCAGGTACTCTGGCGAACAGGAGTGTTCTTTAGGATGAATTCAATATCTTCCTTGAATCCCATATTCAACATTTCATCTGCTTCATCCAAAACAACGTAATGGATCATTTCCAGGTTTATCGCCTTCCTTTCAATTAGATCAATCAGACGTCCAGGGGTGGCTACCACAATGTGAGTACCTTTCTTCAGGCTTCTGATCTGTTCACCAATGGAAGTACCGCCATACACTGCAGTGACATTAATATGGTCTTTTTTATTTTTGAAAGTACCCAGGTCGTTAGCTATCTGCAGGCATAATTCGCGGGTTGGGCAAATGATCAAAGCCTGTGGGAATTTGTCAGTCTTATTGATCAGTTGCAGAAGGGGAAGACCAAAAGCAGCCGTTTTACCGGTGCCGGTCTGGGCCAGTCCTACAAAATCTTTGGTACCCTTAAGCAATACAGGTATTGCTTTTTCCTGTATGGGGGTTGGCTGGGTGAAACCCAGAGCCTGTATTGAATGCAATAAACCTTCTTCAATACCTAATGATTCAAACGTGGTCACTAATTCGGTAATTTGTTAAGGCGGCAAAGGTAACCTATTAAAGGCTAAGTTATAGGCAAACCGGGGCTTAATTAAATAAAACAGAAAAGCCACCCTAACGGATGGCTCTTCAATTGCTTGCCTTTTATAACTCTTTATTATTTCGCACTATCTTTCATCGGCATAGAATCAGTGTGATGAGCTGTATCCATAGCAGCCTGAGCAGCAGCAGCGCTATCAGCCATACGGATTGAATCTGCAGTGTGCATTGAATCCTCAGTGTTAGTTTCAGTTGAGGCTTCGTTGTTACAAGCTACAAATCCTAAGCTGGCTACAGCTAATACGATAAAAAGCTTTTTCATTTGTTTGTGAGTTTTTTTGATTTTGTGAAATATTTCAGGACTTTATACCCCGGCATGCCGAAAGGTAACCCGGTATTTTAAAGTTTTTTTTTAACACTCCCGGAGGGTTACTATTTTTAAAACGCCGTATTAAATACCGGATAGGTGAAACAAGAGAACAACGAAAAAATCTTACTGCAGGGATTAGCCAGAAACGATAAAAAGGCCGTTGAAACCATCTACAGGGACAACTATGGTATGGTTCAGGCCTTGATAATCAATAACAACGGTTCTACAGACGATGCAAGGGACGTATTCCAGGAAGCTATGATAGTTCTTTATGAAAAGGCTCGTTCAGGGACTTTTGAGCTCCATTGCCAGATCAAAACTTATATGTATTCTGTAAGTAGGCGTCTGTGGCTCAAGAAGTTACAGCAGTCAAAGCGTTTCACGTTTGATTTTGGAGATCCGGATTCAGTGGTTCCCGTTGAAGAAGATCTGGAAGACCACCTGAAAAGGGACCAGGAATTTGGAATGATGGAGAAAGCGATCCTGGGCCTGGGAGAGCCCTGTAAAAGCCTGCTGGAGGCCTTTTACACTGAAAGGAAGACTATGCAGGAAATAGCCCTGGATTTTGGGTATACCAACGCAGAAAATGCCAAGACCCAGAAGTACAAATGTCTCCTGCGCCTCAAAAAGATATTTTTTAGTCACTATAAAAACGGAAACCTGTGATGAATGAATTCAACGATATAACGATTCTCGACGCAGTTGAGCGCTACATCCGCGGTGAAATGAACCCTGATGAACGCCTCCATTTTGAAAATCTCCGCAAAACAAATGGCGAAATAGATCAACTTGTTGTTGAACATACGCTGTTCCTTCAGCAGATGAACCGGTTCAGTGAATGGAAGAAATTCAGGAACACGCTCCAGAATGTACATACTGATCTTGCTGACAAAGGTGAGATCCATGATGGCCTGAAATCTAAAGCCAGGATTGCTTATCTCTGGAATAAATATAAAAGAGTCACGGCAATAGCGGCTTCCATTGCTGGTATTACTGCCTTAACCATGAGTATCCTCGTTTGGTCAGTATCACCTAAACATTCAACTGAGGCAGTTGAAAAACTGAGCAGAAAAGTTTTTGTAAATGAAGTGAAACAGAACCTGATCAAGGAAGATTTGAATGGGTTAAAAAGTAAAACTTTTGCAAATCCCAAAAACGATGTTGCCTTTAATTACAAAACTGCTGCCACAGGATTTCTTATAGACCCCAAAGGGCTTATGATCACGAATGCCCACGTTGTTTCTAATTCAAATAATATCAAAATATTCAACTCAAAAGGTGAACAGTTTAATGCTTAAGGATTAAGGATTAAGGGCTAAGATGAGCAGT
>CAMLGP010000362.1 GCA_946479535.1 uncultured Bacteroidota bacterium | reverse complement strand
TTACTGTAATGCGGGCATCAGATTCCGGACTGGTAAAGTTTACCCGGGTTGATAGATCCGGGCAGTTCTCCATCCCTGATCTTGATTCCGGTAAGTATATTCTGATGATCACTCACCCCTACCTGGGCGATTTCTTTGACCAGGTCACCATCTCTTCCGGTCAGACCAGGGATCTGGGAAATATCAATATGATCCCAAAGACCAAATTATTGGAAGAAGTGATCGTCAAAAGCGGTTCACCGATCAAGATCAAGGGTGATACCACTATTTATACTGCAGACAGCTTTAAAGTAAGACCCGGTGCCAATGTAGAAGAGTTATTGCGAAGATTACCGGGAATATCTGTTGATAAGGATGGAAAGATCACGGCCATGGGTGAACGTGTAAATAAAGTATTGGTGGAAGGTGAAGAATTCTTTGGCAGCGATCCCGGCATTGTCACCAAGAATCTCCGCGCTGATAATGTAAAGGAAGTGCAGGTGTTTGATAAGAAAAGTGACCAGGCTGAATTCACAGGGATCGATGATGGAGTAAAAAACAAGACCATTAATCTAAAGCTTAAAGAGCTCAAAGGATACTTTGGTAAAATTGAACTGGGGGGCGGACTGGATCAGAAATTCAATAATTCAGCCATGGCCAATGCCTTTAAGGCAAAACGCAAACTGGCTGCTTATGGCATCATGAGCAATACCGGACAAACCAACCTGGACTGGCAGGAAGCACAGAATTATGGTGGTGGCATGGAAGGAATGGAATCAGGAGTAACTGATGATGGCGGCGTTTATATTTCTTACAATGGCAATGGAGAAGATAATTTTTATGGCGGACGAAATGGAATTCCAACTAACTGGAATGGAGGATTGCATTATAGCAATAAATTCAACGACAATAAGCTAAGCCTGAATGGTGCCTATAAGTTCATGAAAGTAAATGCTCCGGGACAAACCCGCACCTTCGGTAAAGTATTCCTGCCAGACACAAGCTATTCAACCAATACGGTTAATAATAGTTTTTCTTCCCGCTTGAGGCACGGTCTGAATATGACAGTAGAAGCCAATCTTGATTCCAATAATTCCCTCAAATGGACCACAAGGGCGAATCATAATGAGACAACCAGCCGTAGCGATTATTACTCTGAGTCTTTTGCTACAAATTTGGACAGTATTAATAATAGCCGCCGGGAAAATGATAACCGTAGCGAAGTAAATAGCGTTGCTTCTACCCTGTTGTGGAGGCACAAGTTCAAAAAACTTGCAAGAACGCTTTCCATAAATACTGATCTGAACTGGAACCGGAATACCAGCAATGGGATCCTGATAGGCCTGAATAGCTATTATTCCGGAGGGGTATTAAAAAACAGAGATACCACTGACCAGCAGAACCTAAACACTACCGAAGCCCAGAGCATTGCCACAAAAATATCCTACACGGAACCACTAATGAAAGATACTTACCTGGAACTTAACTATGCCCTTTCTTATAATAATAATAGTAATGACCGCATTACCAATGAACAGAGTCAGACTGGAAAATATGAAACGCGGATTGACACACTGAGCAATTCCTTTACATTCAAACGCCTGGTGAATACTCCTGGTATCAATTTCCGGGTAAACAAGAAGAAGCTAAGCTGGTCATTTGGTACTTCAGTTGGATTCAGCCATTTCATCCAGGACAATGTTACGCAGGAAATAAAGAGTACTTATAATTATGTCAATTTCTTCCCACGTGCCTCTTTGCAGTATAAAATAAAGCCTAATGAAGGGTTCCGGTTCAACTATAATGGATCAACCACTGCACCTACTCCCGAACAATTGCAACCTATACGTGTAAATACCGATCCACTGAATATCTATATCGGAAACCAGAACCTGAATCAGTCATTCCGCCACACATTCGGCCTGGGATATAATTTTTATAATGTTTTAAAAGAAAAGGGACTTTGGACAAATATCAATGTAAACTATACCCAAAACGCTTTTGTTCAATCCAGCACTGTTGATACGGTTGGTAAAAGAACCTATCAAACAGTAAATGCAGATGGAGTTTATAATATCAATTTCTATTCAGATTATAATTTCAAGATCAGGGATACCAAATGGCAGATCGGTTTTGGACCTACTATCAACCTGAACCAGAACATTGACTTCGTAACTTCTCAAAAAACAAATACTACGGTAAAGAATATCACTAAACGTACTGGCTATGGAGCGCGTGTAAGCATAAGCCAGTGGGTGCAGGATAAGTATAATTTTTATATCGGACCTAATTTCACCTGGAACAAATCAACAGCTTCTGTAAACACAAGCGCCAATGTTAAATACTGGCAACTGGAAGGCTGGGCACAGGGTGGCTATACCTTTGGCAAGAGCAAGATTGAGGTCAATACTGATATGAATTACCAGGTAAGGCAAAAGGATCCGCGTTTCCCTGCAAACAATTCTTATACAACCTGGAATGCCTCCATTCTCAAACGTATTCACAAAAATGAGTATGAATTTAAATTTGGGGTGTATGATATTCTGAACCAGAACAGAGGTTATAACCGTGATTTTAATAGTTTCAGCTTTACTGAAAGTTATTACACCACGCTTAAGCGCATGTGGATGCTAACCTTTACCTGGAATTTCTCAAAGAATGGAAAACCAGCCGGCTTCGAATAATCTAAAAAGCTTTTTATGAAAAAACTCATTATACCGTTCCTGATTTCATTTATGTTGCTGACTATGGCAGGTAATGCCCAGCAATTCATCAATTCAGGAGTCATTGAATTTGAAGTGAAGATGAATAATCACAAGCTCTTCGGAGATGGCATCTTTGCGGAGATGATCAAAGATAAAATGCCGCAGTTTTCAACAACCTATTACAAATACTCGTTCAGCGACAATAAATCCGTTTATAAATTTGACCGCTTTGATGAGCGTAGCCGGGTGAGGATCTGGATGAACGATAATATTGAGGACAATACATGGTACAGTGATTACGCTACCAATCAGTTTACTGATCAGAAATTCGTTTTTGACAACACTTATCTTCTAACGGGTGAGCTAATGAAGATCGATTGGAAATTGAGCCCCAATGAATACAGGGAAATTGCTGGTTTCAATTGCCGTAAAGCCACCGGTGTCATTTTCGACAGTGTTTACGTATTTGCTTTTTATACGGATGAAATAACCATCAGCGGTGGGCCCATGGGGATCCATGGCCTTCCTGGCATGATACTCGGTATTACCATCCCGCGCATGTTCTCCAGTTATATTGCTACCAAGGTTCAACTGGGTGTAGATGCCAAAACAGTTGCTCCTCCCACAAAGGGAAGGAAAAAAGACGCGGAAGAATTAAAACAAAACGTTTTAAAGGTTTCCAAAGACTGGGGTACCTGGGGCAAGCAGGCCATCTGGAATATCTTTATTTAGCGGGCCAGTTATTTTCTTAGCTCCATTACCAGCAGATATTTCCCTCCCAGTGTTAATGAGGATTCAAGTGGAAATACAGTTCCCGTAGCCACATCATAGGCTTTTGTATTATTCTTTATCAACTCGGCAAAGCGGTCCATCTGGATGGTCTTTGATTCTTCAGTGGTATTCATTACGCACATTACCGTCTGATCATTATCATACCGGAAATATACATATACCCCATCCTTAGGCACAAACTGCATTAGCTTACCGGTTTTAATGGCTGAAGAATTCTTGCGGAAGGTAGAAAAGGTTTTAAGATAATTGAATGCGTCATTTTCCTGTGCTGTTCTGCCTGCTGTTGTGAATTTATTCTGCTGATCTTCTTTCCAGCCCCCTTTGAAATCCAGGCGCACATTTCCATCAGGATTGGTAAAACCTGTCATGATGATCTCATCGCCATAATATAATTGAGGTATTCCCCGGAACGTCATTAACCAGGCAATGGCCATTTTGTATTTCGCCATATCCTCTTTTAGTACAGAGTAGAACCTTGGCAGGTCGTGATTATCCAGAAAAATAACTTCCCGCATCGGGTTTTTGTAGAGGAAATCCTGGGCAGTAGTTGAATAAAGTTTACTGGCGCCTTCCGTCCAGCCAAAATTCTCATTGAGCGCTACCTGTATGCCATAGAACAATTGCTGGAAGTCGGTTGTAGCCTGAAGATTGCTTTTGAAGGGAACCGTATAATTATTCTCACAGAAATAACTTTGGTTGGGAACTCCATGTACCCAGGTTTCTCCAAACATGGTGAGCTTTGGATATTCATCCAGCAATGCCTTGTTGCAGCGGTTCATGAATGCCAGATCATTGTAGATGTAGGTATCGATCCTCCAGCCATCTACTCCAAAACTCTCCACGCTCCAGATGGAATGCTGGA
>CAMLGP010000361.1 GCA_946479535.1 uncultured Bacteroidota bacterium | reverse complement strand
GTGTTTCTTCGCGCATTTGACCCTTGTGCTCTTTCAATTCAAACTCTATCAGGCGATGATGCACCTTGATTGAATGTTTGAGATCGTGAATGTTGATGAGTTGAATGTGAAACTGGTTGTGAAGATGTTCTACTTCCTGGAGCTGGTCTCTGGAGAGGGAGGGTTTCGCGGCGTGTTGAAGTCTGATGTTGTCTTGTGTGAATTCGTCCCTATACTTGCGAAGTGTTTCCCTCCATGAAATACACTCTGATGCAAGCTGTGACGTTTCTACCTGAACCATAGGCTTTAAAAATTTAAGAGTGAAGAAATGTGGTACTCTCTGGTTCCCCGGGTGTGGGAGTGCATATGTAATTTAAAACTCTTTTTTCGATAATCCCTGCAATTTTTTTGCACAATAAAGGTATTAACTATTCAAAAAACAAAGGCGCATGCAGGGGGTGGAACCCTTACCGCACGCGCCTTTCCGGATAGTTATCAGAATTAATTATCTATGTCTGACCGTGGTTTTGGTTGACCGCATACGGGTATGTCCTCCTGGTCCTCTCACTTTTGTAGTCTTCCTGTTAACCTGATTTCCCCTTGGACCAGTTATGGTTGTAGACTTTCTTGTTACCCGATAATTATTGACAGCAACTGCATGACGGGTTCTTACTGTTACAGAGGTAACTCTTGCAGGCCTGTAGATCCTGTGGGCATAACCCAAACGATGTGTATGTACAATAACGTATGGATGATAATACCTTACGCGTAATGGACGGTAAGCAAACCAGCCAAGCGGTCTCCAGGGTCTCCACCAGCCGGGATAATTATGCCATCTCCAGGGTGAAACCCAAACAGTATAGGCGGGTCTGTAAACAAAACGCACTGCCGGCCATAACCATACATTCACCACAATACGCGTATCAAAGGGAACATAACCAGCAGAAGGGCCATGCGCAACAGCAAACTGGTTATCAGTATCCATATAACTGGATTCATCTCCGCCACCATCGGGTTCTGCAATCACTTCTTCACCGAAAATATCTTCATCACCAACGATCTGTATATTGGCTGTTTCATCTCCGGTCTTTTCCAGTTCAATTACCGCAACATCCTGACTTTCGGATGCTGAAACGGGTACCTGCAAAATAAATGCATGGGCATCCTTCTCAGATTTATCGATGACACGGATATAATCAGTTTCGCCATCCTCGTTAAGATCAAGGTTGTTGACACCATTATCTTTTTCGTTGATCAGCTTTTCGAATTCTTCCGGTGAGGAAGCTTTTTTGAACATTTCCAGGGCTCCCTGCAGGCTGAAATTATCGCCCGGAAGTCCGGTAGAGTCCGTCTCCTGGGCCTGGGCAAAAACAGCCACGGAAAGGCAGAAAATAAGGGATAAGAATGAGTTAGCGGGTTTCATAAACAAAATTTGAGATGAGACAGGAGCGCGGATCATAAGTTTAATGAGCTATTCTCCTTTTTGCTTAAATCGGGGAGATTTACGATACCAGGCTGATAAAAGCATCAGGGTCAAAAATTGTCAAATTGGCATTTTGTAGGGTAATAAAAGGGCAATTCCTAATTCTCTGGAAATCTAAATACCTTGGGATTTCTAAGAATTTCTAAGAATTCTAATGTTAATTGCAGGTCCTTCATGATTTCCCAAACAACGATACAGCAGATACTCGGCAAACTGGATATTATTGATGTGGTTGGCGCCTTCGTAAAGCTCAAACGCAGGGGAACCAATTACCTGGGTCTCTGTCCTTTTCATAATGAAAAGACCCCTTCTTTCACTGTTTCTCCTGCCAAAGAGATCTATAAATGCTTTGGATGCGGCCGCAGCGGCAATACTATCAGCTTCCTGATGGAACATGAAAAATACAGTTATGTTGAAGCATTAAAATGGCTGGCCAATAAATATGGAATAGAGATTGAAGAGACTTTTCAATCAGATGAGCAAAGACAGCAGCAACAAAGTGCAGACAGCCTGTATATCATCAACAATTTTGCACGTGAGTTTTTCAGCAGAATACTGTTTGATACGGAAGAGGGACAGGATGTTGGATTAGCCTATTTTAAAGAAAGAGGTTTCCGTGAAGATATCATCCGGAAATTCCAGTTGGGTTATTCACCAGAAAAAAGAGATGCTTTTACAAAAGAAGCATTGTCTCAACAATATAGCAGTGACCTCTTACTTAAAACCGGTCTTGTAGTTAGTCGCAATGAACAGTTGCAGGATAATTATCGTGGTCGCGTTATTTTTCCTGTTCACAATCATAGTGGAAAGGTATTGGGCTTTGGCGCCCGGATATTAAAAAGTAATGATAAAGCGCCTAAATACATCAATACTCCGGAGAATGAAATTTACATAAAGAGCAAGATCCTCTATGGCTCCTATTTCGCAAGGCAGGCAATAGATAAAGCGGATGAATGTTTGCTGGTAGAAGGTTATACGGATGTATTATCGTTGCATCAGGCAGGAATTGAAAATGTGGTTGCTTCAGGTGGCACCTCTCTTACACCTGATCAACTAAGACTGATTCGCAAATACAGCAGCAATCTTACCATAATATATGATGGTGATGCGGCTGGTGTAAAGGCTGCTTTGCGTGGATTGGACCTGGCGCTGGAAGAAGGCCTGAATGTAAAACTGGTTTTGATCCCGGATAAGGAAGATCCCGATAGCTATGTCAACAAGATCGGCGCAGCAGCTTTTACGCGTTTTGTTGAAAAGAGTAAAAAGGACTTTATCCTTTTCCAGCTGGAAGTAGCATTAAAAGATGCAGGTAGTGATTCCACCAAAAAGGCAGAGGTAGTGAACCGGATGGCGGAGACCATTTCCAAGATCAATAAAGCCGAGGACTTTACCAAACAGCAGGACTATATCAAGCAATGCTCGGAGATCCTGAAGATTGATGAAGGCGGATTGCATACCCTGGTCAATAAATTCATCCGTGACCGTATTGCCACCATGGAACGGAAGCTTCCTTTTGAAGAAGCGAAACATCATGAACAAAATGCACGTCAGGCCGCCGAAACAGATTATGATGAGGCCACGTTCAATCTGTTGTTCAAAGACGAATTGCAGGAGCGCGAAGTAGCGAGGATCTTACTGGAATATGGAACAAAGAAATGGGATGATCAACGCCTTGTCAGCGAATATATTTTTGAAGAGATGATTGATGAGAGTCTGATCGACAACCAGCAGGTGATCAGGCTGATCCATGTTTTCAAGGAAATGCTGCAGCGCGATGCCCAACTTCTCAACAAGAATTATTTTGTTTATCATGAAGACAGGGATCTTAGTGCTCTGGCAGTATCCCTTCTCAATATGCCTTACGAGGAAAGTGAACACTGGCGAAGTGAGTTTAGCCAGAACAGTGGATTTACCCAATCTCTGTTTGAGCAGCCTTATGAAAATTTCATCCGGGCTGTTGCAAAAGACAATGAAAAGGAATTGATGCGTTTTCTGAAAATGGATGAAGACAGGACCAGTGAAATAGTGGATTCAGCAATCAATTACCTTAAGCTTCGAAAGGTCAAAAGAATGTTGCTGGAAAATCAGTTAGACCTGGAAAAGGCCCATACCCAGGAAGAATATACCATGCTTCACCAGACCCACGACCATTTAAAACAAATGGAAATTGGGCTGACCAGGAAGATGGGCACGGTAATAATTAAATAGTCTTACGCGTTCTCTACAACTTCAGCCGCCCTGGGAACTTCCCTCATTCCTTTCTCCGGATTTAATTTTTGAGGCGGTTCAGCACTCTGTTGATAATTGCGGAATATCAGTCGCAGATTCTGATCATGAGTAAAATAATTATATACCCAGTTGGCAAATACGGATAACCTGTTTTTTATTCCCAACAGCATGAACAGGTGCAACCCCATCCACATCATCCAGGCGATGAGGCCTTTAAAATGCATTTTAGGTTTGGTAAGATCCACCACTGCCTTATTCCGGCCGATAGTTGCCATTGTTCCTTTATCATTATACACGAACTCAATGAACCGGGTTGATTTTCGTTCAATACGAATAAGATGCTCTGCCACCAGGTCCCCCATTTGAATAGCCACCGGGCTCACCTGCGGATGTCCTTTTGGATAAGCTGGTTCTTCCATATAAGCAATATCACCGATAGCATAAATATTGGCTGTCCCTTCCACCAGGCAGTGACGATCAACTTTTATACGGTTACTTTTTGTTATAACATTCTTATCGATACCTTCAGGTACATTACCTTTTACTCCTGCAGCCCATATTACAAATGAAGAGTCAATAACACTTCCATCGCCAAGTGATACCTGTTTGCCATCATAATGCTTTACCAGCGCTTTTGTTTTTACAATAACTCCCA
>CAMLGP010000360.1 GCA_946479535.1 uncultured Bacteroidota bacterium | reverse complement strand
AACGTTGCTGGTTGATGCAGATCCGCAGGCCAATAGCACAACTGGTGTAGGTTTTGACCTGCATAATGTGACCAAGAGTCTTTATGATTGCATGGTGAATGAAGCCAAAGCCCGGGAAGTTATATTGAAAAGTGATATTCCTTATCTGGACCTTTTACCTTCCCATATTGACCTGGTAGGTGCAGAAATTGAAATGATCAACTATCCTAACCGGGAAATGGTATTGAAGAGCCTGATTGAGCAGGTGAGAGAGGAATATGATTTTATTATTATTGATTGCTCACCTTCTCTGGGGCTGATAACAGTAAATGCACTTACAGCATCAGATTCTGTTGTGGTTCCCGTACAATGCGAATTCTTTGCCCTTGAAGGTTTGGGGAAATTATTAAATACGATCAAAATAGTTCAAAGCCGTCTGAATACTGAACTGGTTATTGAAGGTATTTTAATGACCATGTATGACGGCCGTCTTCGTTTGTGTAACCAGGTGGTGAGTGAAGTACGCCGCCATTTTGAAGATATGGTATTCAGTACTATTGTTCATCGCAATGCTCGCCTGAGTGAAGCACCAAGCGTTGGCAAACCCGTGATATTGTATGATGCCACCAGTAAAGGCTCTGTCAACTATCTCAATTTAGCTAAAGAGATCCTTCAGAAGAATAACATGACAAAGATCAGCCAGGAAGAAAGGATCTTGCAATTATAAGATCATTGCCGTTCAAAGCCATTTATGACTACCCCAAAACAAAATAATAAGGAAGCATTAGGAAAAGGAATTCGTTCGCTTTTACAGAGTATCGATAGTGACCTTAAAACAGGTACCGGACAACAACTCAAACCAACTGTTGTAGAAACGGCCACGGGCATTAACCGGATACCGATTGATGATATTGAGACCAACCCTAAACAGCCGAGGCATGATTTTGATGAAACGGCGATGAAGGAACTGGCAGAGTCAATTCGTCTGCATGATATCATTCAGCCAGTAACTGTCTCCAGATTACCCTCAGGAAAATACCGGCTGATTGCGGGGGAGCGTCGCTGGCGTGCAGCCAGGATGGCTGGGCTGAAAGATATCCCTGCTTATATCCGACAGGCAAATGACACCGAATTGCTTGAACTGGCTTTGCTTGAAAACCTGCAGCGAGAGGACCTCAATGCCATAGAGGTTTCACTGAGTTATAAAAGGATGATGGAGGAACTGGATTACACGCAGGAAATGGTTGCGGAAAGAATGGGCAAGGACCGCAGTACTGTTGCCAATTTCATCAGATTGTTAAAACTTCCTCCGGATATTCAGCTGGCAGTGCGTAATAATGATTTGAGCATGGGTCATGCACGTGCACTGATCAATGTTGATACGGTTGACAGGCAACTTTATATTTATAAAGAAATAAGAGAAAAAGGTTTGTCTGTTCGCCAGACGGAAGCATTGGTAAGAACGATGTACAAAGAGTCTGGCGCTGTTAAAAAAACTTCAAAAAGCTCTCTCCCGCCCGCTTACCAGAAAATTGAAGATAACTTAGCTTCTCATTTCAGCACGCGTGTCAAACTCAGGCATGCCCGCAATGGAAGTGGCCAGATCCTTATTGATTATTATTCTAATGATGAACTGACCAAACTTCTCAAAGAAATGAATGTGAACGCGGATTAAGCGTTAATTCAAGATCAAGGAAATTATAATGAGAAAGAGCCTGTTTATCTTTTCAATTCTTTTATTATCCCTTTCCCTTTCTGCTCAACACAAAGAGAAGGAGGTCCTTGTATCTACAGATTCTTCCAAAACAGTAACAGAGATCATTGATTCAAGTGCCAAAGGAGAAAAAGTAAAAAAGGTAAAGGTTTATAATCCCGGAAAAGCAGCCTTGCGTTCAGCAATAATTCCCGGATGGGGTCAGGCATATAACAGGAAATACTGGAAAATACCCATCTGGTGGGGCATTATTGGAACCACAGGATATGTTTTCTTTTATAATTATTCCAATTATAAGGATACCCGGTTTGCCTATAAGGTCAAGTACAATATGCGAGTGAACCGGAGTGCAGCAGATTCGGCACTGTTCCCCAAAGTAAAGAAGGAATTACAACCGCTGAGTGAAGAATCCTTACGCTTTTACAGGGATGAATTCAGACGGGACATTGACTATTCCGTACTGATCATTTTATTGGCCTGGGGCCTTAACGTTATGGATGCAGCAGTAGATGCACATCTTAAGGCATTTGACGTAAGCCCGGATCTTAGCTTTCAGTTCAAGGCTGGTCATAGTACCATGGCAGGCACTAATGGTCTCAGCCTGGTACTCAATATTGGCACTAATAAGAAAAAGCCTCTTCTCCCCTCCCGTTTCTGAAAACCTGTTAATGAAAAAGATTTATGGAGAAATCTTGGAAGGCCCACATGAATGCTCCATATTGCAACCTCAAATAAAAGGATCATGCGGATTGCGTTACTTGGCTATGGTAAAATGGGAAAAGCCATAGAGGAAATAGCTATCGGAAAAGGACTTGAGGTAGTCCTTAAGATAGACGAGAACAACACGGGAGATTTTACAAAAGAGAATATTTCGAAAGCCGATGTGGCCATCGAATTTACCAACCCCCATAGTGCTTATGATAATGTGCGGAAGGCGCTGGAATTTGGAATTCCAGTTGTCAGCGGTTCTACCGGTTGGACAGATCGCCTTAGTGAAATAATCAAGTATTGCAAGGAAAAGAACGGCGCTTTCCTGTATTCAAGCAATTTCAGCATTGGGGTCAATATTTTTTTTGAGATCAATAGGAAACTGGCCGCCCTTATGGACAGCCATACCTCCTATGATATTCAGATTGAAGAGACCCACCACACAGAAAAAAGGGATGCACCTAGTGGAACAGCCATTTCCCTAGCAGACCAGGTGTTGACTGAAATCAAGAGAAAAGAGAAATGGGTGAATAATGAAAGTAAGGACCCGGCAGACCTGGTGATCATCAGCAAAAGAATTGACCCTGCCGCCGGAACTCACTCCGTAAAGTACTCTTCCTCTATCGATGACATTGAAATAATTCATACGGCCCATAATCGCAAGGGTTTTGCCTCAGGCGCAGTTTTGGCCGCTGAATTTTTAAAGGATAAAAAGGGTATCTTTAATATGAAAGATGTATTAGGACTTTAACTTCCCTTCAAAGCTTTAACCTGCGTCTTCCAACACCAAGGAATTTATGGCTATTTAAAAAAGTAGCGCAACCTGTTTATTGCTGCGATGAGAATTGTAGTTTCAATACATATAATTTCTTTCCTTGTGCCTTTGTTCCTTTCGGCACAAACCAGGGAGATTGATTCCATGCACCGGGAAGCTGAACATGCTACCGGTTCAAGGCAGGTTGAACTCTACAGGGATCTCTCCTATATTGCCCGCAACATTGATGGAGATACAGCTTTATATTTTGCCAGGAAAGCTTCAGACCTGGCCAATATTTCTGGCAATAATTATGATAAAAGGATCGCTTTCCTTGCGCTGGGCCGCACAATGATCGTAAAAGGAAGCTATAACCTCGCCATCAAATACTTCAACCAGGTAATTGCAATATCAGAAAATAAAAGTGATACATTAACTGCTGCTGCACTTAATGGCATCGGCACATCCCAATGGCAACTTGGCCAGCATACAGACGCCCTCCTGAATCATTTTAAAGCAGTAAGACTTTGGGAACGGGCAAAAAATGAAAAAGGAATTGCCTCTTCTGATATTCATATTGGCATGGTTTACCAGACACAGGAGAAATTACCGCTAGCTGAAAAACATGTACGCAATGCAGTGGCCATTCTTGAAAAAAATGATGACCCAGGCATGCATATTTCAGCCCTGCATACGCTTGCCAATATTTATGGCATGGAAGGAAAGATCAAGGAAGCATTTGAACTTGATCTGAAAGGAATTGCCATCGCAGAAAAAACCAATAATGAATTTGCAAAGGCCCTGTTTTATGACAATATGGGGAACTGCTACCTGTATGGAAGGCCTCCGGATTATAAAAAAGCATTGGAATATTTCACCAAGACCCTGCACATTGATTCGGCATTTAAGAACCAAAAACAGATGAGCGATAGTTATGCGAATCTGGGCGATGTATTTATCGAACAAAAAAAATATGGTGAAGCAATCCCCTATTTACAGCGAAGCGTAGATCTGGCCCGTGAATCAGGATTTGCACAGGGAGCGATCAAGGCATTAATGCAACTCTCCACTGCCTTTAAAGAATCAGGGCAGGAAGATGCTGCCTATATTTCCCTTCAAAATGCCATGAAGGCGAAGGATAGCTTTGCCAAATCCAATAGTGAAGCACATATGGCTGAAATGGAAACAGCCTATG
>CAMLGP010000359.1 GCA_946479535.1 uncultured Bacteroidota bacterium | reverse complement strand
GCTCGGGTGGAACCGGGGCTTGGCGCCCTTCATGCTGCCGAGCCAGGTGAGGAGATCCAGCGATCCCAAAATAAACCCCCTGCGCAGGCCAAATAAAATAGCTAGCAGGAAGATCAGCCCAAGGAAAAGATCTACCCAATTCATAACTGCTAAATTACAAATTGCATGCCCCGGAACATGAATCTAAAAGCTATGAGATTGTGAAAATAAGGCGTGAATTTCAGACAATTGGAGGACAGGTCATCACCATTCAGGCAGATTAGTGGCCTATCATCATAAAAGGTCTTTCCATCAATCCGTTGTGAATTATATTGCCACCTTAAAATAAACTGTATGCGTTTTTTCTGGTCTTTTTTGCTCCTGCTGTTTTTGTCCGTTACAACTTATTCCCAGGGGCTCTATATTCCAAGAGATGTAAAGCAAGCCTATAAGAAGGAATCAAGGTCCATGAATGGCATGCCTGGCAAGAATTACTGGCAAAACACTGCCAGATACGATATCAATATTACTGCTGCTCCTCCTTCACGTACCATCAAAGGCTCTGAAACAATTACCTATTTCAATAATAGTCCTGATACATTACAGACCGTTGTGATCAGGCTTTTTCTCAATATTCACAAGCCTGGTGCGCCGCGTGATGGTGGTGCAAGCCAGGATTATCTCAATGAAGGAATGATCATCGATGGTTTTTCAGTTGGCGGACAAAGCAGGCAATGGCAAAACAGTCCAAATCAGTTTACTGTTGCCAGGGTGCGACTGAACAAAGCATTACTACCAAAGGATTCTTTGCATTTATCATTTGACTGGCATTATCCCATTTCCCTGGAGAGTAACAGGGAAGGGATGATTGATTCCACCACTTATTTCCTTGCATACTTCTATCCAAGAGTAGCTGTGTATGATGACTATGCCGGATGGGACCTAATGCAGTTTGTAGACTCCAAAGAATTTTACAGTGATTTCAATGATTATACGGTTACCGTTAATGTTCCCAAAAACTATATCGTGTGGGGAACGGGTACTTTACAAAAGCCGGAAACGCTATTGCAGCCCACAATCCTGGATCGATATAAGAAGTCCTGGACAACAGATGAGATCGTTCGCATTGTAACCAAAGAGGATCTGCAGGCAAAGAATATTACCACGCAAAATGCAATGAATAGCTGGCAGTTTAAAGCCAATGATATACCCGATATGGCCTTTGGATTAAGTGATCATTATGTTTGGGATGGTACCAGCACTATTGTTGATGATAAAACAAAACGCAGGGCAAGCGCACAGGCGGCTTACAATGATACCGCCAGGGACTATCATTATGTAGCGGGTTATGCACGTCATTCCCTGAACTGGTTATCTCACAACTGGCCAGGGGTTCCTTATCCGTATGAGAAAACAACCGTTTTTCATGGATATGCGGGGATGGAATACCCAATGATGGCCAATGATGAGACCTATGAGGATACCACGTTCTCCAAATTTGTGGCTGAACATGAGATTGCACATACTTATATGCCCTTCTATATGGGCATCAATGAAAGCAGATATGGTTTTATGGATGAAGGCTGGGCCACTACTTTTGAGTTACTGATTGGCCGGGAAGATATGGGTGTTGAAAAGGCAGAAGAATCTTATAAAGGATTCCGCGTGAGAGGATGGATCAATGATGCGTCACAAGGGGAAGATGTTCCAATCATCACTCCTGCCAATAACCTGCTGGGCTCTGCTCTTGGTAATAATGAATATGGAAAAGCATCCCTGGGATACCTGGCCATGATGGATATGTTAGGTGATGATTTATTCAAAAAATGCCTTCATGCTTATATGGACAGATGGCATGGCAAGCACCCGATCCCCTGGGATTTCTTTAATACGTTCAATGATGTTTCAGGAAAAAACCTCAACTGGTTCTGGAGTAACTGGTTCTTCACCAATAATTACATCGATTATTCTTTGAAGAATTCTGTGAAAACGGCAAAAGGATATTCTTTAACCATTGAGAATATCGGTGGAATGCCAGCACCGGTTAATGCTGTAGTTACATACAAGGATGGCAGTACTGAGAAATTTCACCAATCCCCGGTTATTTGGGAAAAAGGTCAGAAACTGGCAACTGTGAATATTGCCACCAAAAAAGAAGTGGCTTCCATTAAACTGGATGGAGGAATATTTATGGATGCAGATCCTTCCAATAACAGCAATGCGTTGAAAGCATTCTAATTGGGGTTAGGAATTTAACAGGATTAAAAGGTTCATTGTAATGAGGCCTTTTAATCCTTTTAACTTCTTAAACTTTTATTCCTGAAGATTTTCTTCAAAGAGAGTGTTTATAGTACTGCATGATCACATCTTCATCTGTATCCAGTACATCTACCGGTTCAAGAGCCTGGTAATAATTGATTACCCTGTCCTCATCGGTATCCAGCACGTCTGCCTCATCATAACGTGAAGGATAATTAAGATACCGCCTGATAGGCGCGAGCCTGTTGTTGTTCCTTGTAGCTGTTTTACTTTTGGTCTGTTTCATACAATACTATTTATCCATTTCAACTATCACTCATAAAACATGCCTTCAGAATCAGGTACGGGAAAATTTAGCTGGTTAGTTTTCCCCAATGGAGATTGGTAAGCTAGAGAGTACCCAAATGTAAAGGAATATTTAGGGGAAATACGCAAATTTCCAGGACCATCACTATCAGGTAACTGACAAATTACATGGATAATTTTAATAACGTGGGGAATTGAGTTCCCTGAATATGAGGTAGATAGTGGACAGGATGGATCAGGCTTCTGCTTCCATATAACTTTCTACCGGCTCGCAGGAGCAGATCAGATTTCTGTCGCCATAGGTATTATTTACTCTTGCCACGCTGGGCCAGAATTTATTAAGTGTAACATAGTGCAACGGAAAAGCAGCCTGTTGCCTTGAATAAGAATGCTTCCATTCATCAGCCGTTACAACAAATTGAGTATGTGGCGCATTTTTGAGTGCGTTATCTTTTTTGTCTGATTTTCCTTCTTCAATGGCTCTTATCTCTTCACGAATGCTTAATAGTGCATTGCAAAAACGATCCAGTTCTCCCTTGTCTTCACTTTCAGTAGGTTCAATCATAATAGTGCCGGGTACGGGGAAACTCATGGTTGGAGCATGGAATCCATAATCAATTAATCTTTTTGCAACATCTTCTGCTTCAATTTCAGCTGATTTCTTGAAAGGCCGGAGATCAACTATGAACTCATGTGCACACTGTCCATTATGATTAGTGTATAAAATATCATATTGCCCTTCCAGCCTTGCACGCATATAGTTTGCATTCAGAATGGCAAACTGTGTTGAACGTTTTACGCCTTCATTTCCGAGCATTCTAATATATCCGTAACTGATCAGAAGTATGGATGCAGAGCCATAAGGTGCTGCAGACACCGCTGTGTGTTGATTTTTAGTTGCGCTGTCTTTTAATTCAACATGGCCTGGCAGGTAAGGAGCCAAATGCTTTTTTACACAGATGGGCCCCATGCCAGGACCACCGCCGCCATGCGGGATGGCAAATGTTTTATGAAGGTTCAGGTGGCATACATCGGCGCCGATCAGGCCCGGAGCCGTTAATCCAACCTGCGCATTCATATTGGCGCCATCCATATATACCTGTCCACCGTGCTGATGGATGATTGCAGTGATCTCTTTCACTGTTTCTTCATATACACCATAAGTGCTGGGATAAGTGATCATGATACCCGCAAGATTGGCGGCATGCTGAGCAGCCTTTGCCTTCAGGTCTTCAACATCTATATAACCATTCTCCAATGCTTTCACAACAACTACTTTCATTCCCACCATCACTGCCGATGCGGGATTGGTGCCATGTGCAGAGATAGGGATCAGCATAACATCACGGTGTTTATCACCATTTGCTTCATGATAAGCCCTGATGGTTAACAATCCGGCATATTCACCCTGCGCTCCACTATTGGGTTGAAGGCTGCAGGCATCAAAAGCGGTGATCTCACACAGGTAATCTGATAGGTTCTTTACCACATATTGATAGCCCTGTGCCTGGTCTGCCGGAACAAAGGGATGCATACGGCTCCAGTGCATCCAGCTTAATGGGATCATTTCACTGGCAGCATTCAATTTCATGGTGCAACTTCCCAGCGAGATCATGGAAGTATTGAGGGAAAGATCTTTATTTTCCAGCATCTTGATATACCGCATCATCTGGCTTTCACTGTGATGGATATTGAATACGGGATGTGTTAAATAGTGTGTTGTTCTTATGAGTGAAGGAGGGATATGAGAAAGATCATCGTCATAATTGAGATCGAAGGTGACAGGGTATTCATCAATCTCAAAACAGTT
>CAMLGP010000358.1 GCA_946479535.1 uncultured Bacteroidota bacterium | reverse complement strand
AATCAATTTGAATTTACAGGCTTTGATAGCATTTGATATGCTTTAAGTCGGGAAGTATTCATTAACCTGATGGACAATGACCTGGTAACCCTGATTGAACGCATCATTGAATCTAAACTGGAAGTGGGAAAGGATGTGGGTGTGATCTCTTACAATGAAACTCCTTTGAAAAAGATCATCCTTAATGGGATCACTACCATCTCAACTGATTTTGAGGCAATGGGAGTGGAAACAGCTCACCTCATTCAGGAGAACTCATTACGTCATGTAAAGATCCCATTTGCACTCAATCTCCGCGCTTCCTTGTAATATGTGGGAACTTCTTCATACCAATTTTAGTCGTCATGTTTCATTAACAGATGACGAGTTTACAATAGTTCAGTCACTTTTCCGGCAAAGGAGATTCCGGAAGAAACAATACATACTTCAGGCAGGAGAGATCAGCCGCAAGGAAACATTTATTGCAAAGGGCTGTACCCGCACGTATGAAGTGGACGAAGGTGGACAGGAACATATAATTCAGTTCGGCATTGAAGACTGGTGGGTAGGTGATCTGTACAGTTTCTTTACTGAAGTGCCATCCCGGTTCAATATTGATTGTATTGAAGATTGCGAAGTATTGCAGATCAACAAAGAAAATTTGGAAGTGCTGTACAGCATGGTTCCAAAAATGGAACGGTACTTCAGGATCATGATCCAAAACGCATTCAATGCGGCGCAACATCGCATATTACATACCCTAAGTAAACCAGCAGCTGAACGATATCAGGATTTTATCAATAAATACCCTAAAATTGAACAAAGGGTTCCTGATCATCATATTGCATCCTACCTGGGCATTGCCCCCCAAAGCCTTAGCCGGATCAGAAAAACAAATAGTTAACCTATGTTAAGGTAATTTCTTCTCCTGCGTGATTGTGCAGCTCTACAGCAGATTAGACATTTGTGTTTTAAATTAATCACAATGACAAGAGTTGAAATTGAAAAAGCATTGAACGACCTGAATGGTCTTGTATTACAGGGAAAATCACTGGACGCGTTTGAGAAATATTACCATAATGATGTTTCCATGCAGGAAAACAACATGACTCCCACCCTAGGCAAAAAAGCCAACTACGACCGGGAAGTTGAATTTTATGCAAATATCACTGATTTCCGCGGCGCATCCATCAAAGGCATGGGTATTGGTGATGACATTTCATTTGTAATATGGCATTATGATTATACCCATAAGGATTGGGGTAACAGGAACTATAGCCAGGTTTCTGTTCAGCACTGGAAAGATGGCAGGATCATAAAAGAAAAATTTGTTTACGCAGATTAGTCATTTGAGCGGCACGTCATTTGATAGGGAACTAATATGCGTAAATTTTTGTACCAGAACAGCCTGTCAATAATCTTTCTTTTCCTGTTCATAATTACGCTCATGGCCCAGGTAGTAACCGGATCCAGGGAATACAATAAAGAACGCGAAGAAGAGGGTGGTTCACCAAAATCCTTATCTGCATACCTTGTATCCGGTCATTTTATTGAATCCACATTTGAAAACTGGGAATCAGAATTTCTTCAGATGGCGCTATTTGTAGTTCTCACAATTTCCCTGCGTCAAAAGGGTTCTTCTGAATCAAAGAGTTTTGACAAAACAGAAGAAGTGGACAGAGAACCGGATCCAAAAAGAAAAAATGCTCCATAGCCGGTGCGAAAAGGCGGTGTTATTTTAAAAATATACCAGCATTCCCTGAGCATGACCCTTATCCTTCTATTTGTCCTTTCCTTCTGCCTTCATTTATATGGAAGCCTAAAGGATGAAAACGAAGGTCTGCTGCTCAAAGGGCAAGCACCGAAAGTTCTTGGGGATTACATATTTGAATCAAGATTCTGGTTTGAATCTTTCCAGAACTGGCAAAGTGAATTCCTTTCTGTTTTTGCGATCATTGTACTTTCCATTTTTCTTCGCCAAAAGGGATCCCCCCAATCAAAGCCGGTGGATGCTCCCAATGATGAAACAGGTGAATAATAAGGATGCAACTGAGCAATATTTTCCCCGACCTTAACTGCTGACCAGCAATTGCTTAGGGGAATTCCTGTAATTTTTTTCAGCAAAATTATGGCACATTATATGAATAGAGTTATGGAAATGCCTCTTCCATGAAACTGACAAGATGGGGAATCATAGGCCCCGGTAATATCGCTCACACATTTGTAAGGGATCTTTCTTTTTTACCAAGTCAGCAACAGGTTACTGCAGTGTTGGGTCATGACCCTCAAAATGCTTTTGATTTTGCCAAAGAATATAATGTTCCCGACTACTATACTGAATTGAAGGATTTTGTAAAGAACAGGAATATTGATATTGCTTATATAGCAACTCCACATCCGCAACATTATGAAGAAGCCATGGCCTGTCTGCAAAACAAAATACCGGTGTTGTGTGAAAAGCCAATGACCATTAATGAAGATCAATGCCGTAAACTGATTGCTGTAGCCCGCCAAAACGATACGTTCCTAATGGAAGGCATGTGGATACGTTTCCTGCCCAGTATACAATTGGCAAAGCGGATCATTGATCAGGGAATCATTGGAAAGGTAACGTCTTTAAGAGCTTCAGTATCTTTTATAGCGCCGACTGATCCATCTAATCGCTTTTTTGATCCTGAATTGGGCGGAGGATCATTACTTGACCTTGGTATCTATCCGATATTCCTTGCCTTGTTGATTTTGGGTGATCCCTGCTCCATAAAAGCAATAGGCAAATTATCAGAAGAAGGTGTTGATGAAGCCTGTTCTGTTCTACTTCACTATAAAAACGGCAGCCATGCCACTTTAGAATCTTCGCTGGTATCTTCATTGGATATACCTGCAGAGATTGTAGGAGAAAAAGGGATAATAAAGATCCTGAACTCCTGGTATGCAAAAGCTTCAGGAATTGAATTGCAATTGAATGGTGAAGGGAAAATAATCTATCCCTGTCACTGGGAAGGCCATGGATTATACTTTGAAGCAGAAGAAGCCATTCGTTGCCTGGAGCACAACAATTCCACTAGCGAATTAATGCCACTTGAATTCAGCCTTAATATGATCAGGATACTGGATAATATCCGGAGCCAGATCAATGTTACTTATGAAATGTATGAGTGATTAAAGGCCATCACATTTAGCCCTATAATGAATAACCTTACAATATTTCAATTCTTCCACTGGTATTACAGTGCAGAAGGCAATCTCTGGAATCATGCAGCTGCAGAAGCCCCCCTGCTGGCCAAACTTGGCGTTACGCATATCTGGCTTCCACCGGCTTATAAATCAGCGAGAGGACTGGACGAGCCTGGCTATTCTGCTTACGATCTTTATGATCTGGGAGAGTTTGATCAGAAAGGCACTGTACGTACCCGTCATGGCACCAAAGATGAATACCTGAAATGCATTCATAAAATTCAGCGAAATGGCATGCAGGTACTCGCTGATATTGTGTTGAACCATAAAAATGGTGCAGATGAAACAGAAAAGATCACTGCACAGAAAGTCAATCCACATAACCGGAATGAAAAGGCAGGAGAACCTGAAACAATCGATGCATGGACCAAATTTACCTTCCCTGGACGCAAAGGGAAATATTCCCAATTTATTTGGGACCATCATTGTTTTACAGGAACCAGTTATGACCCCGAAACCATTTATCTTATATTGAATGAATATACAAACGGCCAGTGGGAAGAAATGATCGAAGATGAAAATGGGAATTTCGATTACCTCATGGGTGCTGATATTGAATATCGTAATCCTTATGTCATTGAAGAATTAAAGAAATGGGGTGAATGGTATAAGAGCACGGCCAACTTCGATGGATTTAGACTTGATGCGTTGAAGCATATCAACTACAACTTTTTTAATGACTGGATCGATCATTTACGCGAACATTTTTCCAATAATTTTATGGTCATTGGAGAATACTGGCGCAATCATGTAGAGCCATTGCTGAAATATATAGAGTTAACAAATGGCCGCATTCAGTTATTTGATTCCCCGCTTCATTTTAATTTTCATGAGGCCAGCCTTCAGAAAGAAAATTATGATATGCGCAGGATATTTGACAACTCTCTTCTTCAGCATAAACCTGAACTGGCCATCACCTTTGTAGATAATCATGATACCCAACCGCTGCAATCGCTACAATCAACTGTTGATTACTGGTTCAAACCTCACGCCTATGCCCTGATTCTTCTGCGTGAACAGGGAATACCCTGTGTATTCTATCCAATAATCTATGAAGCCAAATACAGTGACAGTAAAGAGGATAGGGATATTTATATTGAATTGAACAGTCTTCCCGGCATTGAACGCATGATGATGGCAAGA
>CAMLGP010000357.1 GCA_946479535.1 uncultured Bacteroidota bacterium | reverse complement strand
CGACCTCTATTATATTTGGTAAGGCTATCAGCTGGCAGCGTTGTATAGTGTATCACTACACCTTCTTCGGCAGGAGGACTGGTAGCCGGAAAAGTAGCGTATCCCAAAATAAAGCCGCCCGCCAGATTTGTGATCCACACATTGAAGTATCGATCCGCATCCCAGGAATCATCTCCACCCAGTTTGCTGTATTTAAGTGATTTGTCCAGGGTGCCATAGGTAGGTGTTGTGGTGCTGGTGCGAACAATACCATTAGAAGGTTCATTATCTGGCGTACGTTGGGCCAGCCTGAATTGGATCTGGCTTTTGCCGAATAAAGGTTTAAAGGCTGCGGGAAGCATTACTGAATCGCTATTCAAACCTGCAAAGTCTTTATTTAATACATCCAATTGTGCCTGTATCTGTGCATCAGTGATAATATCCGGGTTATTAAGCACAATGTGGAACACAATTGGTATAAAAAAAGTTCCTCCCGGAAGATCGGAAACAGGAAGTTCTGCCATTTGTCTTTCAACCGCCCTTTGAAATTCAACGGTCTGAGTCGTAAATTTTGTTTTCAGCAGGGTGCTTTCTTTAAAAGCATTTTCCAAAACCTGCATGGTAGCGCACTGTTTAGGCAATTGTGTATCCTGAGCAAATAAGCGAGTCCCAAAACCTGACAAAATGAGACATACAATTTGGATACGACCTATTACTGAAGCCAGATGGTTCATTGAAAGGTTATTTTGCGGATGCGATTGTTGTTAGCGTCTGCTACATAAATATTGTTTTGCGCATCTATTGCCAATCCGAAGGGAGCTTTAAACTTTGCCATTATTCCATCACCGTCTGCAAAGCCTTCTGTACTTCCAGCTATTGTTGATACAACACCCTGGGACGTGACTTTACGTATCCTGTTACCATCAATTACAAACAGGTTTCCCTGGCTGTCCACAGCCAAATCAATAATTGAATCAAATTGGGAATTGGCTGCATTACCATCTGCTGTACCTTTTGTGCCACTGCCGGCAAACCTGGAAACCACACCAGCTGGTGTTACTTTGCGAATACAAAAATTTCCTCCATCGCCTACGTAGATATTTCCCTGTGCATCAATTGCAATCCCATCAGGAAATCTAAATTGAGCAGTTGTTAGATCCCCATCTGTAAAACCTTCTGTGCCATTTCCAGCCTGGGTGGATACCTCTCCTGCCACACTTATTTTCCGGATACGTTCATTAAATGTATCGCCTACATAAACATTTCCCTGTGCATCTGCAGTTAGTCCTTCCGCATTTACCTGGAATTGCGCCTGCAATGCAGACCCATTCTGAAAGCCAGATTGATCTGTACCAGCATAAGTAGTTACATCAGACGCAGGCGATATTTTACGGACCCTTGGATCAACCTGATCAAGCATAAATACATTGCCACCACCATCCACTGCAATCCGGTAAGGGTCCTTGAATTGTGCTGATTGTCCATCACCGTTTACTATTCCATAGGTACCGCTGCCTGCAAAGGTGGTTACCTGGCCACCAGCGATTTTTCTGATGCGGTGATTGTTGTAATCAGCAACATAAATAGAACCGTCCGCTGCAACCGCAACATCCACGGGGGTGTCAAACCTTGCAGATGATGCGGCTCCATTGAGGAAACCGTCCACTCCATCTCCGGCAACAGTAGATACAACTACCTTTTTCTCTGTAGAAACTCCATCATGATCCTTATCTTTTTTACAGCTGATATTGGGGGCTACAACTATTGTTATTGAGAGCAGGAACCCGACCTTAAATTTTTTCATAATAATTGTTTGATTGGAAAGTTGACAACTGACTAAATCGTTGCGTTGCACTAAAGGTTTGCCGGGCCCTGTTAAATTTATAAGCTGAAACTGGCAATAGCTTTATCGAAATCATCAGAGTAATGCCATTAGTAGAATGGATCAGGCCGGTAATCTTAATATTGTTACCGTTGGGTAATGTACGTATTGCCGCAGGTGCACCCGGCATACCTATGCGATTATCTATCGTTTGATCATCCTCTTTAGTATCTTTAGCCCATGAAATTTTCCCGGGCCAGAGATCAAATTTTCTTGCCACAGCTTTCCAATCCTTGCTCTTTACCTTTTAAATTTATCAGTACTTCAATAATGAAGTATTTCATCGTGCTTACCATTCCGGTATTTCTCTCAGCAACGTTAAATGCCCAACAGGCAGGAGTGCGACCTAAAATCGGACTGACGTTAAGTGGTGGCGGGGCAAAGGGCCTGGCACACATAGGTATCTTAAAAGCAATAGATTCAGCGGGTTTAAAAATCGATTATATCACAGGCACAAGTATGGGCGCCATTATTGGTTCATTGTATGCAGCCGGTTATTCTGGTGACCGGATTGAATCAATAGCCCGTAAAATTGATTGGGATATATTATTAAGCAACCAGCTCTCGCTACGCTCGCTTTCCATGGAGGAAAAGGACGAATACGGAAAATATGCAGTTGAATTACCCTATATCAACCATCGTCTCAGATTACCAGGTGGTTTCCTGGAAGGACAGGAACTATCGTTTAAATTCGCCGAGCTCTTTTACCCGGTTTACAAAATAAAAGATTTTAATAATTTCCCTATCCCTTTCAAATGCATTGCCACAGATATCAGCACAGGTCAGGCAGTAGTGCTTGAAAAAGGAGATATCACCACTGCCATCAGGGCCAGCATGGCTATCCCTTCTGTATTTACAGCGGTAGAATATAAAGGATACAAGCTGGTAGACGGTGGACTTGTAAGAAATTTTCCGGTAAAGGATGTAAAGGAAATGGGAGCCAACCTGGTCATTGGAAGCAGTGTTACAGCAGGACTATCCCCAAAATAAAAACTAAGTTCAGCTATTGACATCTTACTTCAACTGGCATTTTTCAAGGAAGACGAAGATTATAAAAAAGAAATCCCCCTTTGTGAAATCTATGTGGTCCACCCGGTACAGGAATATTCGATGGGTAGTTTCAATAGTGCAAAGAAATTAATAGACATTGGCCTGGAAGAAGGAAGAAAATTATATCCCGTCTTAAAACACCTTGCAGATTCTTTAAATGAAAAATATGGAGTAATGGATTTTAAGGCAGACAGGCTGCCTGTCTCCGATTCAATATTAATCAGCAGGTATGAGATTACAGGCCTGGACAAAACTACAAAGGAATTCTTCCTGCATGCCATGGGTATCCAGTTAAACAAATCCTACTCCGAGGCGGGTATTTCAAAATTGGTTAGGCGTGTATATGGCACCCGGTATTACAGCAGCATCAATTATTCTTTAGAGCCTCAACCTGATCATTCTTCCAAAATAGTTTTTGTAGTAAAGGAAAACCCTTCCACTTATGCAAAACTGGGGCTGCATTATACTGAATTCTCCGGGATAAGCGTTATAACTAATCTTACCACCCGGGACCTTTTTTTCCGTTATTCAAGAAGCGCTGCCACCTTCAGCATTGGCGAAAATACACGCCTTAAAGGCGAACACCTGCAGTATTTCGGCCTCCGCAAGAATATTGCGGTGATTCCGAAGTTTCAATTAGAAAATTTTAAGACCAATACTTATACTGATTTTGTCAAAAATGGCCAGTACCGGCAATTATATTACACCGGGGAAATAAAAGGTCAATATTCAGGTAACCGCAACCTTACTTCCGGGATCGGCACCCGTTATGAACGGATAAACTTCAAACCTATCATTCTTACAGACCTGAAAGCAAAAGGGAAAAATGATTTTTTTACTTCCTTTATCTATTTCGATGCAAATACTTTAGATAAAAGAACGTATCCTACCAGGGGATTTAAGATAAACGCGGAATTTGGCTTTGTTTATAATCAAAATCCGAGGGCAACATTTTATTCGAACGGAATTCCTGTAACAAATCTCGACTCTATCGGCATTAACTATGATAATTACCAGCGATCCACTGTCAATATAGATGCATATCTACCCCTATCAAAACGACTTGTTTTCCAAATATTATTCCAATCAGGAGTCAATTTTAATTATAAGCAAAACCTGGTGAATAATTTCCAGATTGGCGGATTGACCAAAACAATAAGAAACCAGGTGATTCTTGCCGGATTGGATGAAACAACAATCAGTACTCCCAGTGTTGCTGCGCTGATGCTTGGGTTAAACTTTCAGCTATCGAGGAATATTTACCTTATGGCAAAATCAAACGCCTTGTTGAATAATTTTATCAGCAAGGACCGCCATCTCCAGTTGGAGAACTGGCTAACAGGACATGCCATAGTATTTGCCTACAATACACCGCTGGGCCCATTGGAATTCAGTGCTGCTTATTGTGAACAGTCAAAAAAGATACTCACCTATGCTAATTTTGGAATACCTTT
>CAMLGP010000356.1 GCA_946479535.1 uncultured Bacteroidota bacterium | reverse complement strand
GGGGTAGGTAGGTGATGGAGAAATTTTTCCATTTCGAAGTTTGTGGTGTCTGGTTAACTGTGGTAGCCAATCGGGAGGAGGTAATTCCCCAACGGCAAGAAGGATTTGCTCCAATTCAAACTGGTGGTGACTTTGGAAAAAAGTGGACCATTCCTGTCTTCAACATTATCTCTTGTAGAAAGCATCAATAAGGAAGACTATTACAATCTCACCGTTAATTGTACTCAGGCGAAAAACTGGGTATATGGGTTTCCGGTTGAAGAAAAGCTTTACCTTGAATGTATGAAAGCTAACCATTCTCGATTAAAAGGGCGGATCTTGCGCATGAAAAAGTACCTCAATCATGGGCTTCCCTTGCATGGGCTGCTTGTTACTGGATATTTATACTTAAATATATAAACTGAAATGAAGACAACAGTCAGACGATCAGCGTTCCATCCGAAAGGCATTATATTTTTTTCCTTCCTCATTACTTACGTGTCAGTAAATAGCCAGGAGTCGCAAAATCGTTCAGAAAAATATGTGAACGCTTATAAGAACTATGTGAACGCCACCTGTCCAATTCCAAAAGACAGCATTCAGCATTTTGTTTATTTTTCCAGGGATAGGGAATTAATTATTAATCATCCGTTGCTTACTCATCCCAGGTTTAAAGGCGCCCAGATCATGTACTCCTGGAGAAATTTTGAATCTCAAAAGGGGCAATATGACTTTTCTGAATTAAAGGAAGATTATGAATACCTTAAAAAGCATGGAAAGAAATTATGGATCCAGTTACAGGATGCAACCTTCAGTCCTCAGTATAAAGCGGTTCCCGAATATCTCCACACTGCTGAGTATAATGGAGGTGCTGCCATACAATATAATGATGAAGGAAAGCCAGAAGGCTGGGTAGCTAAACGCTGGAACAAAAAGGTAAGAGAGCGATTTGCATTGCTTCTCCAGGCATTGGGAAAAGAATTTGACGGGAAGATAGAAGGTATTAATCTTCAGGAAACAGCAATTGGAGTAAGAACAAGAACCGATTCAAGCTTTACCGAACAGGAATATCTAGCGGGGTTAAAAGCGAATATGCTTGCTTTAAAAAAAGCATTCCCGGTATCTGCCACTATGATTTACGCCAATTTTTTTCCTGGCGAATGGCTCCCAGGTAATGACAAGGGCTACCTGCGCAGTATATATAAATATGGCGAAGAAATTGGTGTTGGTCTTGGAGCACCAGACTTAATGGTAACAACCAAAGGCCAACTCAACCATGCCTATACTTTAATGCACGAAGAACATTATACCGTACCCATTGGCATTGCTGTACAGGATGGGAATTACACGGGCACAACGGGTGTGGATCTGGGTTACCTGGAAGGCACAAAATCACGTAACAATATTGTACCTCTACTATATGCATTCGCTAAAGATTTTCTCAGCGTACGCTATATGTTCTGGGTAAATCAGAAGCCGTATTTTACCGAAGATGTGCTGCCTTGTTTTTCGGGGAAATAATAGCAACTACAACCTGGAATTAATCTGTCTTTAGCAATTCGTTTATTGTCTGGAATTGATAGCCTTTACCTTTCAGGTATTTAAGCAGTTCAGGAAGGCGCTTATAAAATTTATCTGTTCTGCCGGGGCCTGCGCCAATATGCATCAATAAGATAAATCCATTTAACCCGGACGAATGCGATTTCTCGTAATTGATAATTGAGTTATAGATTGTTTCGCTGCTGCGGTAGTTCTTATCTTTTAGGGTAGTATAATCAGCGTTACTGAGCGTGCCCGGTGTAAAATTGACAAGCTGAATATTTTGCTTTCTTGTCCAGGCAGCAATGGTATCATTATACCATTCATAGGCAGGTAGAAAATACCGGTTAAAAGATTTAGATGCCGGAGATGGGCTGTTCAAATTTGCTACAAAATGCCCCAATCTTTCATACGGCTTTAGAAGATCAATGTCAAATTCTTCATGAGATACTAATAAACTGTCTCTCTTTTTCCAATCACAATATAAAAGATGACGTCCTGAATGATTGCCCAGGAAATGTCCATCTTCCAGCAATCTATTTATTAATGGTTCTCTTTCAGAATTTGAATAGAAATCACCTGTAAAGAAAAAAGAAGCCTTTGCCTTTTGTTGCTTCAATGTCTGAGCAATAAAATTTCCACCTTCCGCAAATTCATGGCCCGTAAAAACCAGCGCTATCCTTTTTTGGGTTGAATCGCCTCTTATTATTCCTCCATGACTATAAGTAAACCGATCCGCAGAAGGCTTTTGAGCAATAAATTTGGTAGTTGAGGTCTGAACTTTGGGCATGCCGGATATCCCCTCATTTTCCTTTGCAGCTAATAAATAGATCAGAGAAGCTGTTCCATCCATTGTTGGTTCATTGGTACTATAATCACCATAGTCATCATGATATACTACCAGATCGCTTTGAAATTCAGCATATTCATCCGGGTCTTTCAGCGTGATCCCAATCAGGTTCTTATAGATATTCCCATATACCGGACCATCAACCAGACCTCCATCAATAGGATAATTTTTTAAATGTGTAAACGCAGAATGCGGATCTACCGGTGTATCTCCCCATGATGGCAATCCATACACCATGCTTGTACCCCAGGGATTGCAACCGAATAGCCAGTCGAAATTAGCCTGCTCTAAAGCTGAAAAAGATTTATCGCCCGTCAATTGGCGATACCAGTAACACTGGATGGCAAACGATGTAGTGAGATTATTACTGCACCAGATAAAAGGAACGCCGCGATAAAAAGCATTTTGACGGGCTTTCTTCCAGACGGCTTCGATTCCTTTTTTATAATAACCGGTAATGGTGTCAAAATTATTCCAGAGCTCCGGAGCAAGATCTTTGGTATAGCCCGCCTCACCTGAAGAACCAAATCCTTTTGATTTCAATTCCTTCGCCAGTTCATAATGCCCCAGGTTAATAAATGGATACCATTGATAATGGGCTGCAGTATCAGCTCCCAGCCATGGAGTGATCTTTTCCTGTTTTGCATAATTCAGGGAATTAATCAAATGGAAACCATGGTCACCACCACTCACCTTCTGGTTTACCATGCCATGTACCGAAACTGAAGCTAACTCCACATCATCTACCCAATTATCTTCGGCATAAATGTAGGGTGACCTAACGGATGCTGTTTGCATAACACCTGGTTTTCCCAATGCATACTCAAGCGCTTCCATTGCCTTTTCATAATAAGGCTTATTATCATTTATTTTTCCAAAAACACTGTCAGTTAATACAAGGTATTCTGCCAGTGCAAATGCACTGCTAAACTTTCCTGCAGTAGAAGCGGCTCCACTGGAATTGTTCATGAATTTTCCCCGCTGTTGCGGTTTGCCGCTCACAAAATAAACCGGACGCTCATATCCTCTACCATAAAAGCTGTCTTCCTTTGGAATTCGCATGCCCATATGGTCACGATCATCGGCAATCTGGTTGAACATAATATTTTGGGAGGGAAACATTTTTAATAACCAGTCCAAACCCCACTGGGCTTCGTCTAATACATCAGGAATTCCATTTTTGCCATCCAGTCCGTTCCCCTGCTTCTCATCACTGAACGAAGAGGGAAAATCACGCCAGGCGGCCAATAAATGCCAGGTTGCATTGGCTGAAGTGGTGCTGTATTGTAAATAATCACTTGCATCATGCCAGCCTCCGCTTACATCAATATGCGTGCTATCTGGCATGGGACCATACAATGTATAACCATCATGTGTATGACAACTATCCTTTAAATAGGGATTGAAACCACTTCGCTGCTGCCGCATATACCGAAGGCAAAAATCAGCTGCACCTTTATAAACATTATTCCCAATTTCAAACACAGGTGATTTTACACCTCCGGTCTGCAGATAATATTTTCCTGCTGTCTTAAATGAAGAAAAATCCAGGCGACAGGTTTGCTTAAACGGTCCATAAGCACCAAAGGCCTTCCCTGCTGATCCTGAGAAAACAATCTTTTTGGTTGAAGCGTCTATTAATTGAAATGTTCTTATGGAGATATTGTCCCTGCTGCACCAGACGGCAACTTTAGTTCCAGAAGGCGTATATCCAAGCTGGTTGATGCGGATCCATGCAGAAGTATCTTCCTGCTTTCCGAAAAATGGAAATAATATGGCTAAAAGGAGACCGTACATAATTTTATCCTTATAGGTCAAAAATAGGCCTATCTATCCTAAGGTGTAAAGTAAAGCTTACGCATTATCAATTATCTTTAATTTTAATTCTATACACGCACAAAATTTATAGCTCATGAAAATAAGGTTTGCTCCACGATTAGTAATGGCATGCCAGTTAATGCTACTTTTTATTGGATTGGCTAACCCATTTCAGCTTCTTGCTCAGAAAA
>CAMLGP010000355.1 GCA_946479535.1 uncultured Bacteroidota bacterium | reverse complement strand
TGATGGAGTTGCTATGGTATACAGAGCCAAGGGGCGGATTGAGAACATGGAGTTCATTCAGTTCCATCCAACGGCACTCTATGAAGCAGGTATGAGGGGCCAGGCATTCCTGATCACAGAAGCGGTTAGAGGTGATGGTGGAATTTTGAGGAACAAGAACGGTGAAGCCTTCATGGAGCGTTATGATCCAAGGAAGGATTTGGCCCCCCGCGATATTGTTGCCAGGGCAATTGATAGTGAAATGAAAAAGACCGGTACGGAACATGTATGGCTGGATTGCCGGCATTTCACTAAAGAGAAATTCACGGAGCATTTCCCCAATATTTATCAAAAGTGTTTATCCATTGGCATTGATATCACCCAGAACATGATACCGGTAGCGCCTGCTGCCCATTATAGTTGCGGAGGAATTAAAACAGATGAGTGGGGCAGAACCACCATTCATAATCTGTATGCCTGTGGTGAATGTTCAAGCACCGGATTACATGGCGCCAACCGGCTTGCCAGTAATTCATTGCTGGAAGCGATGGTGTTTGCTCACCGCTGCGTGCTGGATGTATTGGACAGGATCAATACGTTGTCTTTTAATGAAAATATTCCGGACTGGAATGCACGTGGAACCAGTGAGCCCAGGGAAATGATCCTGATCACACAAAGTTTGAAAGAACTGCAGCTGGTGATGAGTGATTATGTGGGTATTGTCAGAAATGATGTTCGTTTGCACAGAGCATCAAGACGGCTGGACCTGTTATGGGAAGAAACTGAACAGTTATACCAGGATACGTCACTTTCGCCTCAGTTGCTGGAATTGAGAAATCTGATCACAGTAGGCTACCTTATTGTAAAGGGCGCCACCTTCAGAAAGGAAAGCCGGGGACTGCACTTCAATACAGATTATCCGGATAAAAGCAAACTGGTGCAAAACATCGTTCTGTAGGGTTATCTTTGCCTGCCATGTACTATGTAGTTTATGGGTTGCTTTGGTTGCTCTCACTGTTACCCTTACGTTTATTGTATGTTTTGTCTGATGCCTGTTACGGTATTCTGTTCTATATTATAAAATATCGCAGGGACATTGTTCTTAATAACCTGAAAAATGCTTTCCCTGAAAAGACCGAAGAAGAAAGGTTTCGCATCGCCAAAAAATTTTACCACAATCTTGTAGATACTTTTATTGAAACGATCAAGATGATCTCTGTTTCAAGATCCTATCTTGAAAAGCGATTTACCGGTAACTGGGAGGTGGTGAATGCGCTGAAGGCAAGTGGCCGGAAAGTAAGCCTGCACCTTGGACATAATTTCAATTGGGAATGGGGAAATGCAGTGGCTACCAAAGAATTTGACATACCATTTGTAGGGGCCTATATGCCTATAAAGAATAAAACATTCGACCGGCTGTTTTATAATCTTCGATCCCGTTACGGAACACTATTGGTAAGGGCAACCAATATGCGGGAGGACATGCTAAAATACCGGAATTCCCAGTACGTAATTGGATTGGTATGCGATCAGAACCCTGGTACCGCGGCCAGTGGGATATGGTTCAAATTCCTGAACAGGCCTGCGCCATTTCTTTATAAACCCGTAAAAGCAGCGATTGCTAACCAATGTGCCATTGTTTTTGCCTTTATTCATAAAAAGAAGCGTGGTTCTTATGAAGTGATATTTACAGTGGTGGAAGAAGCCTCTGAAAATACTACAGAAGTTGACCTGACACGCCGCTTTGTTCATTATATGGAAGATGTAATACGCCGGTATCCTGACATGTGGCTATGGAGCCATAGAAGATGGAAACATCAGTGGAAACCGGAATATGGGCCTGTGCTTGAATAAGCCGGATCAATTGAGCACACTTTTTTCTTTTACGATCTCTGCTTTCTCCTGTTCTTTTATCTTATTAAATCCTCCAGTGATATTACGGAGATTATGAATGCCCTGTCTTTTTAATAAGGAAGAAGCGATCACACTGCGGTATCCACCTGCACAATGAACGTATAAATTGTGGTGGTCATCTATATTAGCCATGCTGCCCGGATCAGCCAGATCACTTAAAGGAATATTCATGGCATCTTTCAAATGGCCTTCTGCAAATTCATTGGGTTTGCGAACGTCAACTACAATTAAATTATCATCAAAAGGGAGGTCCATCATCAATTCATCCGCTTCTACATTAATGATCATATCGGATTCTTCGCCGCTTTTTTTCCAGGAATCATATCCACCATCCAGATATCCCTGAACCTTATCCAGTCCCACACGAGCCAGCCTGATGATACTTTCTTTTTCCTTTCCTGGATCGGTTACCAGCAACATGGGAGTATCAAACGAGAGCAGGCTTCCGGCCCATTCGGCAAAACGGCCATCCAGTCCGATGCTTACGGATCCGGGAACAAACCCTTTCATGAACTCTTCGCTATTCCTGGTATCCAGAATTACCATCTCCTCATCCATCATTTTTTTGAATGTTGCAACTGGCAGGGGGCGAAGACTTGTTGAGAGTACCTCATCAAGACTATCATAACCTTCTTTATTGATCCTTGCATTGATAGGGAAATATTGAGGTGGTGGTGTGATGCCATCAGTTACCGTTTTGATAAAGGAAGCTCTACCAGGTGCTTTCAATGCATAATTGAATTGCTTTTCTTCTCCAATGGTACTGGAAGTATCAGGGCCGATATTCTTTCCGCAGGAACTACCGGGACCATGAGCAGGGTAAACAATCACTTCATCAGCCAGGGGAATTATTTTGGATTGAAGGCTATCATACATCATGCCTGCCCGATCTTCTGTGGTGATATCAGTTCCTTTTTGTGCCAGATCTGGACGGCCCACATCACCTACAAATAAAGTATCACCTGTAAAGAGACAATAATCTTTTCCAGTTGAGTCTTTTAATAAGTAGCAGGTTGATTCCAATGTATGACCTGGTGTATGCAGAACTTCAATAGTGAGATCGCCAATTTTAAACTGTTCATGATCCCTGGCAATATGTACAGGAAAACTGGTAACGGTTTGAGGGCCATAAATGATAGGAGCGTCTGTAGCCTTTGCCAGGTCAAGATGACCACTGATGAAATCAGCATGAAAATGTGTCTCAAAGATGTATTTGATCTTAGCCTTGCGCTCATTGGCAAGGGTGATATATTCTTCGATATCACGGAGGGGGTCAACTATTGCGGCTTCACCATTACTTTCTATATAATAAGCGGCCTCACTAAGGCAGCCCGTATATAACTGTTCGATAAACATAAAGTGTGACTTTAATATGCAAAAATACTATAATTATAAAAAAAGGAAGCCATTGGCTTCCTTTCCGAAAATGGATAAGAATGTATCGATTAATTCAATAAAGATTCTACAAACTGGTTCAACTCTTCCAGGCGGGATGCATTTACAGTATAATAAATGAACTTGCCATCTCTTTCCGTTTTAACAAAGCCAGCTTTCCTTAAAATTGCCAGGTGCTGGGATGCAACGGATTGTTCCAATCTAAGTTTTACGTAAATCTCTGTCACAGTGATCTTACCCTGCTCGTCAATTAATTTGAGAATTTGTTGCCGGAGTTTATGGTTAATAGCGCGTAAAATCAGGGATGCCTTTTTCACATTGAGCAAATCCACCTTTAACGCGGTGCCATTATCCGGGGCTGTGTTTAATGTTAGCAAATAGTTGTTCATAGTTATAATTACCGGTTAAATCTAAATTGCAAATTTAAAAAGGTATAGCCTCTTTTAGAAATTAAAATTGTTAATACTCCCCATATATCGGGGTAAACCACTAGCGGGCAACGGAGTAGAACTCTTTAATGTAACTGGGTTCTACATAAGCGATATCTGAAAATTTCTTTTCCCTGTAATATTGATCTGAAATTTCCACCATATTGCTTGCGTTAGCCTGCAGGTTGCTGAATAATGCATTTGGATGGCTGATCAGCTTTCTAACCTTATTACTACCATTTCCAGAGAAAAGAACTTTATTGGATGAAAGTATTGAATCAAAGCTATTTGAATCAATAATCATCGCCTTTTGTTCAATGATCTCTGTAAAATTTCTGTCATATACTGCTGTAAATACTTCCATTCTGCGCGCATCAATCAGGGGGCAATAAAGATCTGCCGACTCCTCCATTGTAGCATATGCCATCATTTTCAATGTATTGACACTAATTAAGGGAATATCAAGTGCGAAACACAATCCTTTTGCAGCCGCCAAACCAACCCTTAATCCTGTGTAAGAACCTGGTCCTATAGAAATTGCTATCGCATCAATCTCATAAATACCGATCCCGGCGTCGGCTGCAAGTTTTTGCAAGGCCGGATGAAGCCAGGCTGCATGGTCAGTCTGATTCCTGTTCTCTGCAAACTTAATAGGCCGGGAA
>CAMLGP010000354.1 GCA_946479535.1 uncultured Bacteroidota bacterium | reverse complement strand
CTCCCAAAACTGAAGGGAATAAGGATATGAGCCTTGATTCACTGGTGAAGGAGTTGCAGCGAAAATTGCAACCGAAGGAATTCCGCAAGCGTTTCCTGGTGAAGCATGCACAGAAGCTGGTGAGTATTGAGATCGATGAGATAGCTTATTTCTTCAGTGACGGAAGACTTAATTTTTTTAAAACCACTGATAACCGCAAGTTTGTGGTAGACTATACGATGGATGAACTGGAAGATATGCTCGATCCTGAGCAATATTTCCGCATCAGCCGGTCCTTCTATGTTTCAGTGGGTAGCATCGACAAGATCGATGATTACTTTGGAAACAGGCTGATACTTCAATTAAAGCCTGTAGTTGACAAAGAAGCATTGGTTAGCCGGGAAAAGGTAACTGATTTTAAGAAATGGATGGGGAAATAATAGGCAAATGATTAGTTAACGATCAAATTGCCTCAGCTTTAGGTATTACTTTTGGTGGGCTCCAACTCCCACATCCATGACTCCACATTTTGGTAAGTCACTTTTGGCCTCAAGAATATCCCTGAGCGCATTGTGTCTTTGTTTACTTTGCTTAAACAGTAATTCGCAGTCGATAGACAGTTTACCTAAATCTACTCCGGGGCTCAGGTCTTTGCTAATCCCGGGAGCAATGATAGGATATGGTTTTTTGGCTCTTCACAATGAAGAACTGCTTGAATTTGACAATAATATCAAGCAGGAAATATGGACAGAACACGCTCATAAACAAATAAAGGTTGACAATTATCTTCAGTATTCCCCTGCCATGGCTGTTTATGGGCTTAATGCCCTGGGGATAAAGGGTAAAAATAATTTTCGTAACCTTTCCATGGTTTATCTGCTTTCCAATGCCATGATGGGCGCTACTGTTTATTCCATTAAAAAGATTACCCGCATTCAACGGCCAGACGGTTTTGGTCATAATGCCTTTCCTTCGGGCCATACTGCTACTGCATTTGTTGCAGCTGAATTGTTACGCCAGGAATATAAAGAAAGATCACCCTGGTACGGAGTGGCCGGGTATGCAGCTGCCATAACCACTGCCTATTTACGCATGTATAATAATAAACACTGGTTTAGGGATCTCTGGCCAGGAGCCGGCATTGGTATCTTATCAACCAGGGCAGCTTATTGGATCTATCCTTCCATTGAAAAAAAGCTTTTCAGGGATAGGCCATCCAATATGGTAATGATGCCTTATTATCAGAACAGGTCAATTGGGCTTTCGCTTGTCTATTCCTTTTCAAAAAGGAAAGGATAGCTTTTTCCGGGAGCAGCCTGGCACCGACTTATATTTCACTGGTAAACTAACCGGATCATATGAATTGTGTGGGAATGATTTTTTTTGCGTTGGCATTAATGGTTGAGCAATCCAGGGCTCAGGATTCAACAATCGTTCTGCATCCTAATGGAAGTGAGGATACCAGTATGATAAGCCATCATAAATGGGTAACAGATTTAGCCATTGGCGTCGGTTATGCCTCATTGACCTATTTATGTTACCGCACAATTGATGATGATATCGCTGGCTTTTTTCAGCGAAACCAAACGAACATCGCCTCATCCGCTGCAGATATTGGAACCAGGCTCGGACTGGGAAGAACTCAATTTATTGGACTGGCGGCTACGGCACTGTATGCATTTCCCTTTTATAAACCGAAGATGCAGCAAACAACCATTATATGGGCTGGCAGTCTGATCATGAACAGCATAATTACAGATGAGCTTAAAAAAACCTTTCAAAGACATCGGCCCGAGACCGGAGATCCCTACAACAGTTTTGACTGGAGAAAGGGACCCAGGAAAAACCTTTCATTTCCTTCAGCACACACCTCCAATGCCTTTACAACAGCAACAGTATTTGCATCAATGTACAGGGACAAAAAATGGGTTCCTCCTGTTGCTTATTCCCTTGCAACATTAGTAGGTATTTCACGGGCCTATAAAAATGCCCATTGGGCTTCAGACGTAATGGTTGGAGCCGGCCTGGGGTATTTAAGTGCCAAAAGCATGGGGGCCATTTACAGGTTTGCAGGTAAACGGATCAGGTTTCTGCCTGCTGTAAACAGGAACATCTATAGCCTCAATATGACTTATGATTTACCATGATCTGCCTGGTCAGCCAACGGAGGTTAATGTTTTATACTTTAACCGCCAGTATCACTGCGGTACCTTTTTCATCAGACTGGAACTCCAGGATGGCATTGATGGATTTGCTGCGCACCTTCATGTCGTCCATCATTTTTATTACCTGGTTATTGTTTTCAGGAAGTTTTATGTGATGCGCGAATATATTCAATTGCAACTGACCGCGCATATAATCTATATTAATGCCTGTATGGGGTGATTTCATTTCCTCTACTATCATACGAAGTGCCATTTTATAAATGATCATTACTTCATGGCGAAGTTTCATATCTGGTTTTAATGAAATCACTTTCGGATCAGTCTGCAGGTTGATCAGCACTTCATGGCGGTGACGCAGGGCATCTGCAAATTCCTTAATGCGGTCTATGGTTTTTGCCATACTATCGTTGGCAGGATCAATGCTCCAGAGCATATCATCCATGGCAATGATCATATTATGGCTTTTGGTATGGATCTCATTAATAAAGGCTTTTGACTGTTCAGGTTCCTTATCTGCCTTAAGTCTTGCAATTTCACTCAGCATATTAATATTGTTGAGGGCCTGGTTCACTTCTTCATGCAAATTGCCAGCGATATTGGTTCGCATGGTTTGTACAGCTGTTTTCCGGCGTATTCTTGCCCTGTCTTCCCAATAGAAAAGGGCAGCTACTATTAATGCCAGGAGGCTATAAAACCACCATGTTTTCCAAAATGGTGCGCGAACAGATATCCTGAGTTCAGTTTCTCTGGATTCACCATTTATGGCCCTGGCTTTTACTTTAAATGTATAATCACCAGGAGGAAGATAATTATATATTGCCTGGTTTGCTTTCCATTGGTTGGTCCATTCCTTATCAAGCCCTTCCATTTTATAGCTAATAGGGTAAGCTGCCAGATAACTAAGCGTTGAAAATTCAATAGATACCGAATTCTGATCATGACGGAGCTTAATTTCTTTCAATTTAAGGATTGAGTCCATGGGTAACCAGCTATTCATCACGGCAAGACCGGTAATTTCAACCTCCGGAATAGTGTGGATCATCACATTATCAATGGTTGCGGGATCAAATAGGATCATATCATGTGCACGTCCTATAACAATGCGACCGTCATTCAACATACTGGCTGAACTTACATTAAAAGGGCTTGGAGGAATTCCATCTTCTTCATTAAATACTGATAAGGCAAATCCCGGATTATGTACCCTGATCCGGCACATACGGCTATCAGTTGTGAGCCAGAGGTTTCCTTTTTTATCCATTATCATGTTATTCACCGAATTGGCTGGCAATCCCCTGTCGGCATTAAGGAAAAAAATTTTCCCGGTCCTGTCATTCAGGATATTCAATCCGCCACTTGCGATCATATAAAGACTGTCATCATATTGTACCACACTGGCGGCGCCAATTGTCATGAGCCGTTTTCCTTCCGGGCCTTTTGAAGTATAATGATGAAGGATGGAATCATTTGTTGTGCTTAGCCTGAATACTCCATCAGAGCTTGTACTTACCCACAGATCATCTCTCTTATCGATCGATAGGCCATATATGGTGCTTGTTTTTATAACCAGTGAAAAAGTGTTGCTGGCTTTATGCCATTTCACCAGGTTTCCCCTGTGTGAGCCAAAGTAAATATTTCCACTTTTGTCTTCCACCATTTGCCGTATGGTAGAGTTTTCAAATTCAGGAGGATGCAGGCTGATAGTTGTGCTGGTACCGGCCGGTGTAATAAATATCCAACCGTCCTGCGATCCACGCCATAAATCTCCATTGGGCCTTTCCAGAAGGCACCAGCTAAGACCTTCACCGAGCTTTTCACCGGTAGATGTAAACGCTCGCTTTACAGGTATGAAATTATTATCGTAAGTAAATACACCATTGCCCCAGGTGCTGACCAGGATATCCCCATTCCTGGTTTGAAGAATATCACTTACATCAGGAGTATAGGTGGTGTCCTTTCCTGGTTTGCGACTGGTGACCACCTGGAAAACCTGCGCACTAGGGTTGAAACGAAATAATCCTTTATCCGTGCACACCCAGATATTTTTCTCCCTGTCTTCGAAAATATCTTTGGCGATATCATAACGGATACTGAATTCAACAGGCATATTACTTGGAAAGAATTCAAACGTGTTCTTGCCTGAGTCAAGCCTGGCCAGCAGGTTCAATCCCATAATCCATATGGCGCCATTTCGCTGATCCTCTATATTATGGACCTCATGGTACATATATTTAAGGAGCGGGTATAAAT
>CAMLGP010000353.1 GCA_946479535.1 uncultured Bacteroidota bacterium | reverse complement strand
TTGAAGCGTATCTTCCTTTTTCCTGAAGGACTCATCTGCACGAGGAAAGGTCTTTTGATACTCGATAAACGAGGCGTAGGCGCCACCTGAAGTGAAGGCAGCCGTTTGTGCAGCAACAGAACCAGCGAGGGTAACTGCAAAAAGTGCGGATAATAGAAGAGTTTTCATTAACTGGTTTTCTTTAGAATTAACGGACAGGAGGGCTTTTTATTTCCCATGGCCTGTGAATCAATTGTAAAGATGAGCCGGAAGCGGGAAGAGTGGGTTAGAAAACAACAAATAGGGGAAAAAATCCAATTGATTAAAAGGGATTTTTCGTCTGCCCTACCCGTACTTCCGGCTCCAGGACTCATAAATTTCCCCGGGCTTCCTGTTCCCGCTCGATGGATTCAAACAGGGCTTTAAAATTTCCCTTGCCAAAGCTTTTGGCCCCCTTACGCTGAATGATCTCAAAAAATAAGGTTGGCCTGTCTTCCACAGGCTTTGAAAACAGCTGTAGCAGATAACCTTCATTATCCCGGTCAACAAGAATCCCTAATTCCCTGAGGGGGGCCAGGTCTTCATCAATCTTTCCAACGCGATCCAGCAGGTCATCATAATAAGTGGTTGGAACCTGCAGGAATTCCACTCCACGGCTCATCAATTCCCTTACCGTCTTTACAATATCGTTGGTGGCCAGTGCCACATGCTGTACTCCTTCCCCATTATAGAACTCCAGGTATTCTTCTACCTGTGATTTCTTTTTGCCTTCAGCAGGCTCATTGATCGGGAATTTTACAAATCCATTGCCACTGCTCATCACCTTACTCATAAGTGCCGAATACTCAGTGGAGATATCCTCATCGTCAAAACTGAGTATGTTCCTGAAACCCATTACATCTTCATAAAATTTTACCCAGGGGTTCATCTGGTTCCAGCCCACATTCCCCACGCAATGATCAACATACTGGAGGCCAGTGTCTGCTGGTTTGTAATGAGGATTACTCCAGGCCCTGTAGCCGGGCATGAATGCTCCATGGTAGTTCCTGCGTTCAATAAAGAGATGTACAGTATCACCATAAGTATGGATACCACTCATGATGAGTTCTCCATCATCATCTTTCAAAACCACTGGCTCCATATAGGATCTGGCGCCACGGGAGGTGGTCTCTTTCCATGCCTGTGCGGCATCGGGTACACGAAGAGATAAGGCTTTTACTCCATCTCCATGTTTGGTAAGATGGTCAGCAATATCATTGCCGGGACGTAAAGGGGTTGTCAATACAAAAGTGAGCTTATGTTGTCTCACAGCATAACTTGCTCTGTTCTTATGGCCAGTTTCAGGTCCTGAATAGGCCAGTGCCTGAAAACCGAAAGCGCTCATATAATAGTGTGCTGCCTGTTTAGCGTTGCCAACATAGAATTCTACATAGTCGGTGCCTTCCAAAGGAAGAAAATCAGTTGTGGCAGGCAGCTTAGCCTGTGAAGTTGCAGTTTTCATGATTGGAGAATTGTAACGGAAAGATTTGGTTAATAAACAGATAATCTTTTACTCTCAAATTCCATCGCAGGTGTGTGAAATCCTGCTTTGGCTATTCCAACTGTATGTTGGAATGGATCAGGCATCCATTGCAAGGGTCTCCATCAGCAGGTTGAATTGGTCACGCTGGTCTTCAAAAATCTTGTGAGGATAATCAGGAAGCATTGCACAAAAGTAGATATTTTAATTACAATTTAAAAGGCCAGCAGCCTCTGGACTTCCAGGATGAAAGATGCTTTAATTTCTACCCTATTAAAATGATAAAGGAGAAAATCAGGTCTGGTAGCTAGTGGCTAGAAGCTAGTAGCTATATTTGCCCCATGCAAATCTCTTCCTCTCCTTCCAAAATAGGTATTCTTGGAGGAGGACAACTTGGCCGGATGTTATTACAGGCCGCAGCCAATTATTCTGTTGAAACCTGGGTAATGGAAAATGATGACCAGTGTCCCTCGGCTCATCTTTGCCATCATTTTGTAAAGGGCGATATCAAAAACTTTAATGACGTATACGCTTTTGGTAAAAAGCTGGATGCATTGACCATTGAAATAGAGAATGTGAATACGGAAGCGCTCGAGAAACTGGAAAGCGAAGGCGTTAAGATCTATCCTCATCCTTCCGTATTAAAAACCATCAGGAACAAGATCCTTCAAAAGGAATATTACAAAAAGCACGAGATCCCTACGTCTGAGTTTAAAGTGACCACCAACCTGGCTGAATTAAAAGAAGCCGCTGATTTTTTACCTGCGGTGCATAAAATTGGAGAAGGTGGGTATGACGGTCGCGGAGTACAACTCCTGAAAGAAAGGGATGATCTGTCAAAAGGATTTGATGCGCCCGCTGTATTGGAGAAAATGGTGGTGATAGAAAAAGAGATCGCTTTAATGGTGGCTGTGAATGATAAAAGTGAAACAGCAGTATACCCTCCTGTTGAAATGATCTTTGACAAGCATCTCAATCTGCTGGACTATCAATTATGCCCTGCTTTGCTGGATGAAAAAATTTTGTGGAAGATAGAGGCCATTGCCCTGGCAGTGGTAAGGAATTTCAAATCGCCCGGAATATTTGCGGTTGAATTATTTGTAGATAGAAATGGCGATGTGCTGGTCAACGAAACAGCTCCGCGCGTTCATAATAGTGGACATCATACCATTGAAGCGCATTTTAGCTCCCAGTTTGATATGCTCTGGCGGATCATGCTGGGATATCCTTTGGGAAATACAACCGCAATACTTCCCTCCATTATGATTAATATTATAGGTGCGGAAGGCAGTAACGGCGATGCAGTTTATGAAGGTCTTGACGAGATACTCAAAATTGAAAATGCTTTTATTCATTTATACGGTAAAAAGCAAACAAAGCCGGGGCGTAAAATGGGGCATGTAACCATTCTGAGCAAAGAAAAACAGGACCTGACGCACAAGGCGAATATTGTGAAGCACAGGTTAAAAGCCACTAGCCGCTAGCTACCAGGCTATGGACCTATTATCAGGTAGATACTAACCATTGGTTCAGTTAGAATAGTTAATATTTATTATGCAGTATATGCAATTATAATTCTAGAGAGTAATCTGATTAGTTAACCTCCTCAACTCAATTTCAGAAGACTTGCTGGTAAAGCTTAGATTAGTCATCATGAAGGAAGCATTTTCAAAGCTTTCCTGGGCCTGCCTGACTTCAAGAATGGTAGCTTCCCGTAATTGATAACGTAATAAAACAAGGTCGAGTAGTTTACGCGCCAGCTGAAGATTCTGTTGCTGGGTTTCGAGTTGTTGTAAAGTGTTATTATAGGCCTGGAAAGTACGAACGGCATTTCCTGTGAAATCACGCATCAATATATCCCTTTGTAATCCCGCATTCTTTACATTGATCTCAGCAATTCGTGTTTGCCTTTTGTAGATGGTACCATTGTAAATAGGAATTCCGAGAGAGAGTCCTCCCTGGAATCCCTGGGTCTGGTTCAATAATACGTTTCCGGCAGATATCTGGTTGCGACCAAAAGAATAGCTGGCATTTGCACGAAGTGAAGGATATCGCTGCGCTCTTGTTTCTTTTACGATCTGTTCATTGATACTGATCTGCTGACCAGCCGCCATCAGCTCTGCATTCTTGCCAATATTATTCAGTACATCTGCAAGGATGAGAGATCTATCAACGATGATTGTATCCTCAACAGTTATGAGAGAATCTGGCCGGAGGCTCAACAATACCAGCAGGTCTGTTTTGGACTGCTGAACTATCAGTGATTGCGATTCGCGGTTTTGAACAATAGTATTCAGGTCCAATTGTGACTGGAAGAGATCAGCATTATTGGCAATACCAACCATCTGCTGGTTTTTGACTATATCCAGTCTTTTTTGTGCCACCTCAAGCGATTGGCCTAATGTGTTATAATAGGATTGCTGGCGAACAACATCAAAATAACCGGTCATTACTGAAGCCATCAGGTTTTGAACCTCTGCATTCACGTATTGCTCGCTCTGCGCTTCCAGCTCTTCAAGTCTCTTCTTTGTTGCAACTACTCGAAATCCATTATAAAGAAGCATTCCGGCAGTGATATTCGAAGACAAATTATTACCTACAGCAGCATTGCGGTGGATCACCGTTCCGGTATTGAGTTTTTGGTCAACATTGGTGATCTGTTCATTGTCTGCTGCATTGGCAGTAACAGTAGGCAGGCCTCCTGCCATACCAATATGATTGTTAATATCGGCAATATTCTGATTGTTCTTCAGTAGCTGAATATCCAGGCTGTTCTTTAATGCTATATTAACGGCATCTTCCAGTTTCAACAACTGGGATGAACCAGCAAGTGTTATTGATGTAAATAGTGCTATTAAAAAACCTTTCTTCATCTGCGGGGATTAATGCGGTTGTGGAACCGTTTCT
>CAMLGP010000352.1 GCA_946479535.1 uncultured Bacteroidota bacterium | reverse complement strand
GATATATTTTCTGGTGGAAGAGAATATTATGCGCATCCAAACTATAAACAGGGAGATAAACCTACCATCATTCACCAAAGCAGTGCTACCGGTATGCAGGCCATTCCCACAACCGGAATTGCGCATGGAATACAATACCTGACTGGCATAGGTTCTTCTATAGTTGGAGGATCACCTATTGTGATCTGCTCCATGGGTGATGCCAGCCTTACTGAAGGTGAAGTAAGTGAAGCATTGCAGTTTGCTGTATTGAAACAGTTGCCAATCATCTACCTGGTACAGGATAATAACTGGGGCATCAGTGTTAGAGCGGATGAAGCCAGAGCAATGGATGCCTTTGAATATGTTGCAGGTTTTAAAGGGATGAACCGGATACAGGTTGATGGTAGTGATTTTGTGGCATCCTGGGACGTGATGAAACATGTATGTGATTTTGTAAGAAAAGAAAAAAAGCCATATATGGTCCACGCACAGGTGCCGCTGCTGGGTCATCATACCAGTGGTGTAAGGCGTGAATTCTATCGATCACAGCAGGACCTCGCAAAACACCAGGCTAATGACCCTTACCCCAAGCTCCGTCAAAAACTTATTGACATAGGAGTACTGGAAGATGAAATTGCACAGATTGAAAAAGATGCTGCTAATATAGTAGCCAGTGATTTTGCCAAAGCAATTGAAGCACCTGAACCCGATGCATCTTCCGCAGAAGAATATATTTTTGTTCCAACACCGGTCACTGAGGAAAAAGGAACAAGATCTCCAGAAGGTGCTGAAAAGATATTGATGGTGGATGCTGCACTTTTTGCTATTCGCGATTTGCTGGAACAGCATCCGGAAGTAGTGGTATATGGCGAAGACGTTGGCATTACACTCGGCGGAGTATTTCGTGAAACTGCAACACTGGCTGATCGTTTTGGTCAACATCGCGTTTTCAATACTGCCATTCAGGAAGCCTATATTGTTGGTTCTGCAGCTGGCATGAGCGCCACTGGTGTTCGCCCGATTGTGGAAGTGCAGTTTGGTGATTATATCTATCCGGCCTTTAATCAGCTCGTCACTGAAATTTCTAAATCCTGCTATCTCACGCGTGGCAAATTTCCCATTCCCATGGTGCTTCGTGTTCCGGTAGGTGCGTATGGTGGTGGAGGCCCTTATCACAGCGGTTGCGTGGAAACTACTCTTCTTTCCATCAAGGGTATTAAAGTGGTTTATCCTTCCAATGCTGCAGATATGAAGGGTTTGATCAAAGCTGCATTCTATGATCCCAACCCAGTAGTGATGCTTGAACACAAGGGGCTTTACTGGAGCAAGGTGCCTGGTACAGATGAGGCCAAATCTCCTGACCCGTCCCGTGATTATATCATTCCTTTAGGAAAAGGAACAATAGTTCAAACTGCTGATAAGGCTGCCATGGATAAAGGAATTAGCTGCGTGGTTATTACGTATGGCATGGGTGTATATTGGGCAAAAGCTGCATCAAAACAATTCAACAACCAGGTTGAGATCATTGATCTCCGTACATTATATCCATTAGATGAAGCGTTGATTTTTGAAAGGGTGAAAGCACATGGCCGATGCCTGGTACTAACAGAAGAACAGCAAAACAATTCTTTTGCTGAAGCACTGGCAGGAAGAATTAGCAAAGAGTGTTTCCAGTTTTTGGATGCGCCAGTTGATGTAATTGGGGCATTGAATGTTCCTGCCATTCCAATGAATACAATTTTGGAGAAGGCCGTATTACCCAACCCTGATAAAGTGGCCGATCGTATAAAAAAACTGGTTGAACTATAAAATAGTAAACCGGTATCCCACTCCATGAATGGTTTCAATGGCAACGGAAGGTTCTGTTGCCAGCAGTTTCCGTAACCGGGTCATGAATACATCCATACTTCTCCCCAAAAAGAAATCATTTTTACCCCACACATTGGATAAGATCTCCTCTCGCTTCAGTACCTTATTGGGATGGTGGCAAAGAAATTCCAGTAACTCAGACTCCCTTTGCGTTAATACGATGGTTTCTTTATCATTTTTAAGCCGTAGCTCCTCCGGTACAAAGGTGAATCGTCCGATTGTGAAGTTCTTGGTGGATTCTGTTACCAGCATTTTATTCCGGCGAAGAAAGACCTGTATGCGTGATAACAGTTCTTTCATGCTGAAAGGCTTTACAATGTAATCATCACCGCCACTGGCAAATCCTTTCAGTTTATCTTCTTCCAGTGATTTAGCCGTAAGAAAGAACACTGGAACGATATCACTTTTCTGCCTGATCTTCTTTGCCAGGCTAAACCCATCCCTGTAAGGCATATTCACATCCAGGATGCAGAGATCTGGAGCACTCTTCTGGTAATATTCCCAGGCTGCTTCTCCATCCGGGCAATTGATCACTTCAAATCCGGCTTCCTCCAGGTTATCCTTGATGATGAACCCCAGTTGAAGGTCATCCTCGGCTACCAGTATTTTAATTTTTTGCATGGTTGTTTATTGAAGAGGTAATTCAATTGTAAAATTGCTCCCCTTATTGGGAACACTTTCTATCATTATTTTTCCATTATGAGCGTTAATGATCTGTTTTACAAAGCTGAGCCCTATCCCAAAACCTTTGGCTGTATAGGTTTCTCCCTGCCTCACTCTGAAGAATTTTTCAAAGATCATTTTGATCTGGCTTTTGTCTATACCAATTCCATTATCCTGCACGGACAATGATACAGAATGGTCGGTTCTGGTTGTGCGTATAGTAATTACCGGGTTTTTCGAATATTTGATGGCATTATCGATCAGGTTGGTGATTACGATCACCAGGTATTCACGGTCTGCTTCAAGCCAGGCATTTGTTGCATTCAACTCCAGGTTGATCTGGGATTTTCGTTCATCTATCAGGGGAGTAAGATAGGTCACTGATTCACGGATCAGGTCATGGATATTGGTCTTTTTTCTATCAAGGTGTAACTGTCTTGATTCATCATGCGCGAACTTCAGCAGTTTCTCTATCTGTGTATGCAGGTAGTTGGATTGATAACCAACTATATTGGCATAGGTAGAAAGCTTTTCCGGCTTATCAGCAATGCCTGGACTCTTCAAAACATCTGCAGCAAGGCTGATAACTGATACAGGTGTTTTGAATTCATGCGTAAAATTGTGAATGAAATCTTTCTGAATTTCATTTTTGAACTTTTGCCTGTAGAAATAATATAAACTTCCGCCAAACAGCACCAGCACAATTAACAGAACGGCACTACTAATGATCCAAAAATTCATCTGGGCTAGAATATAATTGCGGCGATTGGGAAAATAAAGCGCCAGGTGATCATGATTGCCGGAAGGCTTTGGAAGTATGGTATCTGATTTTTGTTTTTTACCAGCTGATTCAAGGATACCCCTGAAAATGTATTTGGCAGAATCGGCACTATATACCCCGATATGACAATTGGTAAATACCCCGAAATCTTCCAGTTCAAAATGCAGGTAAGCTGTAAGGGAATCTGTATTGACAGGCAGATTGATATTAGCCAGGTAAAGATGGGGTTCAGGATTTTGGATCAGGTTGTTAAGGTGAGTGGAGTAATAGGCACTTGCATTCAGATCCTCGTAAAGTCCCCTGATTGATTTGAGCACGCTCAGATCAAATTCCTTTTGTTCATAGTTATAAACTCTTTTCAGCCATATTAATTGAAATACCAGGATAACAGCAATTACCAGTGTGCTGATGAAGATTCCTAACCGTATGGTTGAGGAGCGTATGGAAAATGTGGACATAAATACTGATCCACGCAAAGGTTAAAATTGAGGTGAATAACTTATGTTAACAATGGTTAACACAAAGTTAAGGAAGTCCTGGAGTATGGTTTGGAAATGAAGGGTTTAATAAAAATTCAAAAGTAAAAATCGACTTCCTGCCACTAGCAGCAATTTTTACTTTTGAATTTTGATTTTAAAAGAAAAGCGATCCCGTTAAAACGGGACCGCCTCAGCCGAACCTCAAAAAACCACCATTGCTGCTATTTAGTAGTTACTTTCTTTGCTGCTGCATTCTTTTTGTGATGTTTCCTATGAATGGCAGCTGATGTAGATGCCTTGTTTGAGGAAGAGTTCATAGGGGTTACATTCGTTGTGCTGGATGTCTTTGCAGCTGTTGTGCTGCTTGTTGCCGGCTTCATTGTTTTTGCTGGAACCTTTTTAGTGGGTGATGTTTGCGCGTTGGCTATGCTACCTATTAATAAGAAAGCAAAAACAGGTATCAAGTACTTTTTCATAATTATAATTTTTAAATGAAAATTTGTACTGCTAATTTGGCTTATTTTTGTAATTATGGAAAATTTGCTACTACAAATCAATAATTTAAAGGATCAGATCAATAATTTCTCTACAGATGGAGAATCACCCGCTGAAATTTTTCGGCGTTGATCTGCACAAAAACCGGGTTTTTAGAG
>CAMLGP010000351.1 GCA_946479535.1 uncultured Bacteroidota bacterium | reverse complement strand
AAGCTACAGATGCAAGAGCAAAATCAATTATTGATGGACTTGATAAGGAAAACCGCTGGCTGACAAAACATGTAATGATCAGCAACCCTTATATTGGAGATGGACAGAATAAAGAACTAACGGATGAATATGCTTCAACTAATGTGGGCGATAAGACAGACACATCGCCATACAGAGATCTTTCTGAACAGGATTATATCTCAACACCAGTATATATCCGGAATATGCAGGTTTTAATAAATTACCTGAAGTCAATTAAGAAAACCGGATTGAAATGAAGAAATCCATTGTCTTCCTTATTGCTATTCTAATACTGACGGCCTGGAAAATACTGGACAGCGGAATGATTACCTGGGATCTAAACAATACTGGCAGGATTGGTGGTTACAGTCCCACAAAATTGGGCAATCCAGTTTTAAAAATTGAAGGAAGAGATACTGCAATTTATTTTAATGGTATTAATGATGGGCTGATTATTCCTTCAATCCCTATTGAGGGATGTCCCAGATTCACTATTGAGGTATTGTTTAAACCTGACAGCGATGGGCCCATTGCACCTCGATTCATTCATTTTGAAGATACACTGAAGAACCGTGGAACATTTGAATTACGATTAACGAGGGATGCTCAATGGTACTTTGATGGTTTTCTTAAAAATGGAAAAACAAATAAGGGGGTTACACTGATTGACTCAACCAAACTGCATGCGGCCAATCAATGGTACTGGGCCGCCCTGGTTTATGATGGAAGCAAAATGTTTAGCTATATCAACGGTAAAAAGGAACTGGAGGGCGAAATGGATTTCTCTCCTATGACCAAAGGAGATTTTTCATTAGGCGTGCGACTCAATAAAGTAAACTGGTTTAAAGGTCAGATCCGGAAAATATTATTCCATCCTGGAGTAATTGCACCTAAAAAACTCCAGCATTATTAGTTTCCGGATTTGCGATATTTAAAATTATGAAAAACAACCTTCCCTTTCCCAAAAGCGAATAGTCCAGCTGGGATTATCCTGATCCATCAGTTCTGGGGGTTCCTTAATTTTATTGCCAGGAAATTTTTAAGTCTTTTATTAAGGTAGCGCCGCCGGCTACAGTTCCCGTATGTTGAAAACCTAATCCTCCAAACCTGTTATCGCTTATCTCTGTTTCCAGATAAACCTTCTGTAATACTTCTGGCCGATTGGGAACTATAAAATATTCCTTTTTATTTTCAGCTCGTGCAATTAGTTTATTTCCCTTAACCTCAAGAGATATTAGACAATCAGGTCTATAGCAGTCAGCCGATACAGGTTTTGTTATTTCAGTGGCAACTCCATTATTGTATTTCATCAAAATAAAATCAATGGCATCTCCGTATTTAGTCGTACGGATCAATCGCAACGCATAACCGCTTAACGTTTTTGTATCAAACTTGATAAATACATCCATGTACTGTGCCCTGGCACTGCTAAAGCCCTGGCCGGCAGTTTTAGCTGGCACGGCAGTAAAGCTCAGTTTCATATCTCCGAAATCATTGCCAACTGGAGTATAGCGTAACCGGGCTCCTTTATTTGCCTGTACAAGTCCGGTATCATTCGCTGCGCCATCCACACCAGCTCCAACATACCAGGGATCCCTGCTATTACTGGCTGTCCAATCATAGGTATCTGATGGAGCAAAACAATCCAGTGTATAGAACCCTGGTTTAACTTCTGGCTGATACCTGGTTGATATTCCCTTTAAATCAACAACCAGTATTTTGTTATTTGATTTTACCTGATTAGCTGAAACAGGTTGACTTGCTATTGCCGAAACAGGCGCACCCGGCAGACAACGGACATGTTTCGGCGATACCCTTGCCATAATATAATATCCTATATCTCCTGCCGTGAGAACATATTCCCGCTTTGGTTCATTGAAACGCGATACGGCAATTTCAACCGGATTACCACCCTGCACATCAGTGCAACGATACCAGCTTATCAGTGATTGATCTTTGAACCGCATGTCTAATTTATAATCAACCTGCAGTCTGCCTCCTTTCACTGTTATTTTTGGAGCTGAACTGAATTTAGGTGCTTCCAGAATAGAGGGCGAAATATAGAGAAGGCTTGCCCCCTGCACTCCTGAAGCTGTTGCGGCCTGTACTATTACAGCTTTCGTTTCATCCTGATTATTGGTTGGTATTACGGTACAGGTTCCATCCTCATTTACCTGCAGTTTAATAAGAGACTGGAATTCCGGGGCAATTGTCCAGCTTAGCTTTTCTCCTTTCAACTCATAATTACCAAATTTGTTTACCCTGGCTTTTAGTACAAGGGTTTCTTTTCCGGATTCAATCGTATCCTTTGTTGGGGATACTGAAACCTGAACTGGCAAATTGGTCAGAGTTTTTCCTGATTGCTTCTCTGCATCCAAAACAATATTCTTTATCCCCATCGGATCCCAGTCATCATCACCTCGTAAAAGATTATAAGTATTATAAATTACTTTGTTTCGATTTAAAAATAGATAGGCATTTAGCACCGGCTTACCCTTCATATCTACACTTACCCTGGGATGCCTTGTATCAACAAAGATGGGTCTTCCATTCAGGTTTACATTATATTGATAATTGCGAGACTCCTTTTCTGGAATGTCCCGCCATCCCAGATAGTTTACTGTATTGGAGGAAATTCGTGTATCAATAACAGCCACCTGACCACGGCTTTTTGTAAAATATTGTTCTCCACGGGTAAATGACTTTATATCACAATTAAAGAAAACCGCTCCTGTGCCTGAAGTCCCATAAAAAGGTTTGCCACTGTAGAAATCAAGTGTGCAGTTTAAATATATAGCTGTTCCATTCAATGCATCATCAGTACTTTCAAAATGGCAATGATCAAACAGGGTACGCTTGCCACCAATAAAAGGGCATAAATTCAACCGGCTAACGAAACGGGTATTTCTGGCAAACAATTTATCGCCATCACAAAAAACAAGCTGCGCCTGAACAATGGCTGAGGCTCTTTTCTTCCGGCCCAATTCTGGTTTTAATGGGTACTCAAGATCAATATTGCAATAGTTCCCAAATGTAACATTCTCCGCACTTGTCCCCTGTCCTGAAATTCTGAACATAGTAAAGTTTCCCTTTGCACCAATGGTTTGTCCACGGTTGGAGGCCATTACCACATTTCTTGCATCATCAGATAATCCGTAAAACTTTAACCACTCACATTTGATCTCCAGGCCGAAAGGAATTGTTGCTCCTGGTGCCGGTATCCGAATGGCAGTATCATCCGGGTTATCGATCCAATAAACATATGGAGCCATGTATAATATCATTGGCGAATCTTCTGTGCCATTTGTCACATGCTTTGCTGCATCATTTACGGAGTTGAATACATACTGGTATTTCGAAGCCTGATCAGCTGTCAATTGTCCGTCTATATAAAATGATTTCGGGCCGAGTGAGATGTTTTTGCCTTTATATATAATATAACGGCCGTGGAATTCCAGATCTTTATTTAAGCTGTTTTTCCCTTCCTGAGAATGACTGGAATAATTGAAGAGGACTAAGAGCAGATTGAATAAAACGCCAGTCCGGAAGTATTGAAACATGTGCTATACTGATTTAAGTTATTTAAAACAAATCGCCTAACTCCCTCCCTGTATATATGGTACTCTTTCAAAAATCTTTCTCTCAGCGCCTCGTGGATCATTTTCCAGATGCGGGGGAACATCAAATACCATTGTCTCCCTCCTGGCCATTGTATATTTTTTCCATTCAGGGATCAGTTTATTATTGGGGTTTCCTGTTTTGGCAAATGCAATGAAAGTTTCGCTCATTATATCAGCCATTTCTTGTGCAGTAGGGCCTGTGGCCGTTGCACCGGGTTTATCAATATTATCAAAAACCAGCTGTATATCACTGGCATGAGGAGCGCCAAATTTCCCACCTTCTCGCTGAGAGGCCCAATCGAGCTGATAGGCATAAGCAGGAGTACCGGCCTTTGCTCTTTCTTCATCCTCGATTATTGCACCTCTCCATGAGCGTGATGCTGTTGTAATCCTAAAAAGCATTTCGCTTGCTGAAAGATCAGGATAAAGCTTGCGGTATTCTTTGATCACATAATCAGGATCTATGTCAACGCGTAAATTCGGGATTAATTTATCAGGTAATTGTTCCCAGGTGACTGTCCAGTTAGTTTGATCACCACCCAAAAACGCTTTTGTTTCATCATGTGTGTTCCCAATGATCATAGGAATAGAAGCAGATTGTGCAGGGGCATCCGGATAGAATGGATGGCGCATAAGCCAGCGTTGATCCAGAACGGGCCCGAAGTATACACTGCCAAATCCTAATACTGGGTCAGTTGCAGACATCGCTTCAACAATCTTCTCCATCGGTAATGTCCGAATCTCCGCAATATTCTTTTCTTCTATTTTCAATGCATTTAATAACACT
>CAMLGP010000350.1 GCA_946479535.1 uncultured Bacteroidota bacterium | reverse complement strand
TCTTTTACCTTATTCACTTTTAATTTTTCTGTTGTCAGATATTTGATCCTTTCCTCTGTATTGTTTAAGGCAGAGTCCATATTGAATGATTCCATCCACTGGTTCATGTTAACATCAGCAGTCTTTACTTCTTCCAGGAGATTTTCAAGTTTTGCTTTATAGGGAGCTGCAGCTTCACGGGCCTTTGCAGGTAATTTGCCAATTGAGTCAATCAGCCTTGATATTTCCTGCTCTGTCCTGTTAAGTTTTCCCATCTTGCCCATGGCAACTGCATGTCCATCATCCACTTCATCCAATAATGAATCGGCTTTTGATTTTGTAACTCCTTCTTTTTTGGTATCAGCTGAATTATTACAGGCTGTCATTACCAGAGCAGCAAGAACAAAGAGAATAGCAAAGATCTTTTTCATATTATTAATGTTGGGGTTCTGTTTTTTCGCATTTTTCCATGATCTCATGAAAGACATCATGCAAAGATGAAAGTTTGGTTTTCAATTCCTGGTCAGTGGCTTTTGCTTTTACCATTTTGTCGATTTCCTTTGCACCTGTCACCAGTTTTTTTAAAGTAGCGCTTACAGCATTTTTATCATAGCCTGCAGGTGCTGTTGATTTTTCCCAGGCTACTGCTTTATCTACCATTTCTTTTGACCGCGTACGGATTGGGTCCAGTTTTCCTTCCTCAGCGGGATGAAAGGTCCCACCCATTACGGCATGAAAATCTTCCATTTCTTTCCATTTTGCCTTTTCCTGGCCAAAAGAGGATTTTGCAACCAGCAATGAACCCACTATTACCAAAGCAGCAATCATTTTTTTCATGCGAGTAATTTTTAGCCTACAAAGGTAGGTGTAAAATAACCCGTTAAACCTGTACGTAGACTAAAATGCGAACGCTCATTTGGTTTAATTTCGCGACTTCAGGAGATCGTTATATGACTAAACTGGAGAATTATGTAAAAGGGAGCTGGGTTCAGGGTGATGGAGATGGACAGGCATTGTATGATGCTGTTACCGGTCAGGAGATTGCCCATGCCACAACAAAAGGCCTGGATTTTAAAGGGATGCTGGATTATGCGAGGAATACCGGCAACCCTTCACTTCGGAGATTGACCTTTCATGAAAGAGGTAATATGCTAAAAGCGTTGGCCCTTCATCTGCGTAAACATCTCGAGAAATTTTATTCCATCAGTTATAAGACCGGAGCCACAAAAGCAGACAGTTGGGTTGATATTGAAGGAGGTATTGGAAATCTCTTTGCCAACGCATCACTCAGAAGAAAATTCCCAAATGAATCTTTTTGTATTGATGGTGAATCCCATTCACTAGGGAAGGCCAATACATTTATGGGCACACATATCCTGGTTCCAAAAGAAGGGGTAGTGGTCCATATTAATGCATTTAATTTTCCTGTATGGGGAATGCTGGAAAAAATAGCGGTGAATTTATTGGCTGGTATGCCAGCTATTGTAAAGCCTGCTACCATTTCATCCTACCTGACGGAAGCTGTTGTTAAAGAAATAATAGCCTCAAAGATATTACCGGATGGAGCTTTGCAATTGATCTGTGGCAGTGCTGGTGATCTTCTGGATCATGTTACTTCCCAGGATGTGGTCACATTCACAGGATCTGCTTCAACAGGATTATTATTGAAATCCAACCCGAATATTCTGAAAGAAAATGTTCCATTTAATATGGAAGCAGATTCATTGAACTGCATTGTACTGGGTGATGATGTAACGCCAGACAAGCCGGAATGGGATATTTTCATTAAAGAGATCAGGAAAGAAATGACTGTGAAAGCCGGGCAAAAATGCACTGCCATCCGCCGGATATTTGTTCCCTCAACTAAAATGGAAGATGTCTGGAAGGCTATCGCCAAATCATTATCTCAAACTCCTATTGGAAATCCATTGAATGAAAAGGTGAGAATGGGAAGTCTTGCGGGCCAGGATCAACGCAGGGAAGTTAAAGAGCAGGTTAAGAAACTGCTTGCTTCTTCTCAACTCATATATGGTTCACTTGATAGTGTGGAAGTAATTGATGCAGACAGCAATAAAGGCGCTTTCCTTTCTCCTTTACTGTTATTGAATGAAAAACCTTTTGCTGTTAACGAACCGCATGAAATAGAGGCTTTTGGTCCGGTAAGTACTATTATGCCGTACAATGGAATGGAGGAAGCAGTTGCCCTGAGTAAAAAAGGCAAAGGAAGTCTTTGCAGTACAATTGTTACGGCCCAGGGTAAAACCGCCAGGCAATATGTATTGGGCGCAGCTACTCACCATGGCAGGATACTGGTGCTGAATAATGAATGCGCAAAGGAAAGCACTGGTCATGGATCACCACTACCCTTGCTGGTGCATGGTGGACCAGGTCGCGCAGGAGGTGGAGAAGAAATGGGTGGAATAAGAGGTGTAAGGCATTATATGCAAAGAGTGGCTTTGCAGGGCTCGCCAACCATGGTCACAGAAATAACCAATGTCTACCAGCCAAATGCTAAAGGAAAAGATCCTGGCAAACATCCATTTAAGAAGTATTTTGAAGAATTGCAGATCGGAGATCAGTTGATAACTGAAAAACGGGTAATAACATCAGAAGATATTGACCGGTTTGCCCACCTGAGTGGGGATCATTTCTATGCTCATATAAAAACAACTGATTTCACAGGAACCATGTTTGAGCAGCAGGTAGCTCATGGCTATTTTATGATCAGTGCGGCTGCCGGGTTGTTTGTTGACAGTTATGAGAAAAATCCTGTGCTTTTAAATTATGGTATTGATGAATTGCGGTTCACTAAACCTGTTTATCCCGGAACTGAGGTTTATGTACGCTTTACCTGTAAAGAAAAACTGCCACAAGACCCCAAAGATGAAAACGATATTCCTAAAGGAATTGTAAAATGGCTGGTAGAAATACTGGATGAAACCGAAGAACCGGTTATTGGTGTCTCAACGATCCTAACGATGGTAGCTAAAAAGAATTAATTAAAATCCCAATTCCCGATAGCTATCGGGATATCGGGAGAACCTAATTTTGTGTTATGGCAGACGGATATGTAAAAACAGAATTTCACAAAGGAGTTGCAACAATAGAGTTTTCTCATCCTCAGAGTAATTCATTGCCAGGCATCCTGCTGGAACAGCTGGCTCAGGCAATCCATAGTGTGGGAAATGATAATGAAACGAATGTGATCGTTATACGGTCAACAGGCAACAAGGCATTTTGTGCAGGTGCTTCGTTTGAAGAACTGTCGGCTATTAAAAACAAAACCGAAGGACTTGAGTTCTTCAGTGGTTTTGCCAATGTGATCAATGCCATGCGCATATGCCCCAAGATGATCATTGGCCGTATACAGGGTAAATGCGTTGGAGGAGGAGTTGGAATTGCAGCCGCAGTTGATTACGCAATTGCTGCAGAAGGTGCGGACGTTAAACTGAGTGAACTGGCTATTGGCATCGGACCGTTTGTAGTGGGTCCGGCTGTTGAAAGAAAGATCGGACTGTCTGGCTATACCCAGCTGGCAATTGATGCTACCCAATGGAGAAATGCTGATTGGGCAAGGAAGAAAGGACTCTATGCCGAACTGCACCCAACTATTGAAGGAATGGATGAATCAATTGAGCGACTGACTTACAGTCTTGTACATTCAAGTCCCGCTGCCATTGAAGAATTAAAGAAAGTTTTTTGGAAAGGAACAGAACATTGGGATAAATTATTACTGGAAAGAGCTGCCATAAGTGGTAAACTGGTGCTCAGCGATTTTACAAAGAATGCCATTGCATCTTTTAAAAAGAAAAAGTCCTGAAAAAGCAAATCTCCGTTTTTCATAAAGAGAATTTCGTCGATATCTGTAAAAAGCTGGCGCGAAAAGATGAATCGCTCAGTGTTATAATAAAGCAGTATGGTTACCCTCCTATGTGGAGAAGGACCAATTCTTTTCAAACGCTCATATTGATCATTCTGGAACAGCAGGTTTCACTGGCATCCGCATGGGCAGCGTATACAAAGCTGAAGAATAAAATAAAATTCATCACACCTGCCCGGGTATTGGCATTAACGGATGAGGAATTGCGCAGTTGCTATTTCAGCAGGCAAAAGACCGTATATGCAAGGGAACTTGCAAAGGCTTTTATCTCCAAAGAAATAAGACTTAAGAAACTGGCAGATCATCATGATGATGATATTCGGGAAACATTGAAAAAAGTAAAAGGTATTGGTGACTGGACAGTGGATGTATACCTTCTTTTTGCACTTCAGCGATCAGACGTGTTCCCCCATGGTGATCTGGCAATGATAAATGCATTTAAGAAAGTAAAGAGGCTACCCATGAAGGCAGGAAAGGAAAAGATAATCAGTATGGCAGAAGCCTGGCGACCTTACCGTTCTGTTGCAACAATGATCCTCTGGCATTATTATCTGAGCATCCGGAAAAAAGGAAATTA
>CAMLGP010000349.1 GCA_946479535.1 uncultured Bacteroidota bacterium | reverse complement strand
ATCGGTTGCAAATGGTGTATCGTGATCAGTGGAGAAGTGTAACAGAAGGTTATAAGACGGGGTCATTAAATGGCGAATACAAACTATCAGTTGGCAAGGCAGATGATTTTCTCACTGTTGGAGGTCAGGTATTATTTGACCGCGCAGGCACTGCTGTATTACAGACAACAAGTTTGCTTCCTGTAATCAATTATCATAAATCCCTGAGCAATGAACAGAACAAGTATCTGTCATTAGGATTTATGGGCGGAGTAGTGAACCGCAGATTTGACCGCACCAAGATAACAACCGATGATACTTACACGGGTGGTTTTGATGGTGAGAACACCGTTATTCCCAATTATACTTACCTGGATGGAAGTGTAGGCATGAGCTATAATTCCAATCTCAATGATGATCCGGAAGATAATTTTTATCTGGGTATCGCCTATCATCATTTCGCCAAATCAAAGAACAGTTTCTTCCGTGATCCTGCGGTTCAATTAAATCCCAAATGGGTTGCTTCAGGAGGATTACGCTTTGGAGTGAATGAATATTCCTATATCATGTTGCAACTGGACCATTCCACGCAGCTCAAATATCATGAAACAGTGGGTGGAGTGATGTATGGAATGAAGATTGGTCCGGAACTGGATAAACCAAAATATGTATTACATGGTGGCCTGTTCATGCGCTGGGAAGATGCATTGATTCCAGTAATAAAGATTGACTATTCTGGTTTTTCTTTTGCATTCAGCTATGATGTGAATATCTCCAAACTCAAACCAGCCAGCCTTAACCGCGGCGGATTTGAGTTATCACTCTCTTACATTGGTTTTACCAATCGTAACAATTCCACCCTGGAACGTTTAAGGTGCCCAAGATTTTAAGTTCCCCTGCGCTTTTTTCTCATTTTTCCTTGTTTTATTACCATTGTTATCATTGGTTCTCTTACTATTTTGCTAATAATTTATTCATTGGCACTACTAAAAAGTTGCTGACTCAGTTTAGACCTTTTTGGAAGCTATGAAATATTAACTATCCAACGGTTGCGTAGTGAAGCCTTTAATTTTTGTGGTGGGCGAGGTATTACTATTATCGAAAGCATATTTGCTGATAATTATGAAGTTATCATTAGATGAAATATCAAACTGGCTAAGCTTCGAAGATCTTTGTCATGCCTATTTTGAATCTGAAAAAGATTTAAACAGGAAAGACATCAGGGATATAAAAGTGGAAAAATCCGGAACAGGGCCAGATGATGGTTTCGACCTTATTATAACAATAATCGTTACGGATGGTATTGAGTCATTTGAAAGAAAATGGGTGGTCCAATGCAAATTCTATGAGGAGGATATCTCTCCCGCACATTTAAATAAGGATAATATACCGGGATTAATTCATTCTTACGGGGCAACTGGGTATTTATTGATTTGCAAGAAAAACCCAACTGCGAAAATGACCAGGTTTTTCAAAGAATTAAACAATAATTGTCGTTTCAAATATTGCTATAAGATTTGGACAGGTGAACAATTCTGCAGGTTTATAGAAACCCAAAATAATAGCGTAATTTTGAAAAGATTTTTTCCTGAATACCACAAATTTATTAGTAGTTCAATATGACACGGGCATTTATATCATATTCCCTTGCCGATAAGGATAGATTTGTAGTTTCAAGGCTTATAACCGAGTTACAGTCTCAACAAACGCAGGTTATTACCGGACAGAATTTCTTTTCTTCCTCTATTGATTTTACCACTCAAAAAAATATCAATACATCCAATCTTTTTATTGGTCTAATTACTGATCAAAGCAATACGTACATGAGAGTTTTGGAGGAATGGAAATATGCATTAGAGCAAAGCATACCTAATATTCTTATTGTTGAAGATACTTTGAGATTAGATCCTTATTACAATGATCATAACATTGTTAGATTTAACAGAAATGATATTGATGGAGCCTTAAGAATTGTCCGTCAAAAAATTCAAATTCCTCCTACAATCAATACCAATAATCAGGATTGGTTGCCTTGGCTACTTGGAGGTACTGCAGTGTTGGCGTTTTTATCGCTGTTGGGCCAAAAATCCCGGTAATTAAAAATTGACCGGACACGAACTTTGAAAATTTATTCAACTTATGGCATTAAAACCCGGAGACACTGCACCTGATTTCAGCCTCTATGATTCGGCAAAAAATAAAGTGACCCTTTCTGACCTGAAAGGCCACAATGTTTTGCTGCTTTTCTTCCCCGTTGCTTTTACCAGCACCTGCACAAAAGAGCTTTGCTCTGTTAGAGACAATATTTCCGTATATGATAATACAGACGCAAAAGTGTTTGGCATCTCGGTTGATGCTCTTTATAGCCTGGCAAAGTTCAAAGAGGAGCAACATTTGAACTTTCCACTGCTGAGCGATTTTAATAAATCAGCCTCCAGGGCCTATGGAAGCATCTATGAGGCCTGGAATTACGATATGAAGGGTGTGAGCAAGCGTTCCGCCTTTGTGATTGATGGGGAAGGGATCATCCGGTATGCCGAAGTTTTGGAGAATGCAGGGCAAATTCCAGACTTCAGGGCTATACAGGATACCCTGTCGGAATTGCACCCAAAGGAACGTTAAATTTTATGATATAGGCGCTTTAAGTCGCTGATTATCATAGCAGTTAATTATTTGCGGCAAATACTTTGCACATGTGAGAAAAACGAATTATCATTGAGGAAATAAAAGTAAATTTGTTTCGTTGAAGCGATTTTTACCCATACTATCTTTTATTCTGTTGACAGCTACCCAGCTAAGGGCCCAGGAAAACCGGTCCCCCTTACCTGAAGGACCCGCTGTTACGGCATTAAGTCTTTATCCGAACCCCGCCAATTCTTACATCACTTTTGACCTCAAAAAAGGCTACCAAAAAGGGCTCACAATTACGGTCTTCAATTTTCTTGGAAAGAAGATGATTGAAACGCCTAATGTGAATGAAAAAACCACCCTCACGCTCACTGATTTCAACCGCGGCGTGTACATCTATCACCTGACAGACCCTGGCGGCAAAGTGATTGATACAGGTAAATTCCAGGTTTCCCGGTAAAGAATTTATTGTCTGAAAGTTTCTTAGAGTACCTGAACTATCAGGAACTTGAGCTATTGTGGATTTTCGAGACAATTCTAAAAATAAACGGATGATCTGCGCTTACATCTTAAAGTACCTGTATGATTAGAAATTTCAGGTATTGTGTATTTTCCAGGCTCCGTATAATTGGATGGTCAGCTGATTGTGTTTGAAAGCTTACCTGCCTTATTCTTCTCCTCACATCTTTTGCTGCCATATCAATTATCTGAAGAAATAGATCTGCCTGTACTAAACTGGTGCAGGAGGAAGTTACCAGAAAACCACCAGGCTTAACCAGTTTCATTCCACGCAGGTTGATCTCCTTGTATCCTGTAATCGCTTTTTCAATAGTTGCTCTGCTCTTTGTAAATGCAGGTGGGTCCAGCATCACTACATCATATTGTCTTCCCTCCTTCACCCATTGCTTCAATACATCAAATGCATTAGCGGCTTCAAAACGGCAGGTTGATGCCACACCATTCAATTCTGCATTACGGTTGGCCTGCAGCACTGCACTCTCAGATATATCCAGCCCCAACACGGACTTTGCACCATAATGCGCCGCATGTATCTCAAAGGTTCCTGTATAGGTGAATGCACCCAGTACATCGGCATTCTTAACAATATGCTGAATGGCTCTTCTGTTATCCTGTTGATCCAGAAAATAACCAGTCTTCTGACCATTCTCCAGGTCAACATGAAACTTTAATCCATTTTCATTGATGATGATCTTTGGATCAAACGGTTCAGATAAAAACCCTTTATGCTGTGGCAATCCTTCCAGTTCCCTCACCGGCACATCATTCCGTTCATAAATTCCTTTAGGTTTGAATATTTCCTGCAAGGCTTTTACAATGGCAGGCTTCCACACATCAATTCCCAGGGCAAGTGTCTGGATCACCAGGTAATCGTTGAATTTATCAATGATCAGCTGTGGCAATGAATCTGCCTCCCCAAAGACCAGCCTGCAATTTTCGATATACCCTGTTCTTTTCCGGTATTCCCAGCATTCCCGGATGCGGCGGAGGAAGAAATCGTCATTGATCACCTCGCTTTTATCACGCGTGAGTAGCCGAACAACGATCTGTGATTTTGGATTGATATATCCCTTGCCAACAAATTTTTTATCATGTGTAAAAACGTCAACTATCTGGCCGGGCGCCGGATCTCCTTCAATAGTTCCTACTTCGTTATTGAATATCCAGGGGTGCCCATTTATGACCCGGGGGCTGATCTTGCGCTTCAGGTGAACTTTACTCATAAAGGGCGCAAACTAAACAAACTATGCCATAGTTTGGACCCAAACGGGGGGTGCTTCAGCCATTTTGTCCCGCCTTGCGCCTCTTTCAGCGGGGGT
>CAMLGP010000348.1 GCA_946479535.1 uncultured Bacteroidota bacterium | reverse complement strand
AAGATTATGAACATCACGGTTATGGTGCTATCTGGGGTGGAAAACATTTATCAGCTCACCATAATTTATTTGCTCATTGCAATAACCGCAATCCACGCTTCGATGGAATAAGGAATGCAAAGGAGGAGAATGTTGATTATCGCAATAATGTTATTTATAACTGGGGCGGTAATAATATATATGCGGGTGAAGGGGGTAATTACAATCTTATCAATAATTATTTCAAATACGGGCCCACTACAAACCCTAATGCAAAATATCGTATCGTTAGCCCGGGTAAATGGGAAAACCCGGTCATACCATACGGTAAATATTATGTGAATGGGAATTATGTAGATGGTGCTCCTGAAATGACAAAGGATAACTCACTAGGCGTGATCATGGGAAATAATGGAACTGCAGAAGATAAAAAGAACACGCTGATCAATGAGCCGCATCCTTCAATTGCAATTAATATGCAATCAGCAAAGGACGCCTATGAACAGGTATTACAAAAAGTGGGAGCAAGTTACCGTAGAGATACGCTGGATGAAAGGATCATAAAAAATGTAAAGGACCGTACCGGTAAAATGATTGATGTACAGGGTGGCTATCCCCATGGCACTGCTTATGAAATGACGCTGAATGCCTGGCCGGCCTTAAGATCAGAAACTGCGGCAGTGGATAATGATAAAGACGGAATGCCTGACGAGTGGGAAAAGAAGAATGGATTGAATCCATCAGACGCTTTGGATGCTGCAGGTTATAATCTCTCAACCAATTTCACCAATATCGAAGTTTACCTTAATAGCAGATTATAAATTATGAAAAAGATCCTTCCACTCATCAGTATCATTTTAATGACCTCATTTGCATTGCCTCCGAAAAAGATCACGATCTGGATGATCGGAGATTCCACCATGGCAAATAAAGACCCAAAAGCCTTTCCTGAAACCGGATGGGGAATGCCTTTTGTGCAATTCTGGGATTCAACAGTAAAGGTGGATAACCGTTCAAAGAATGGACGAAGCAGTAAATCCTTCTCAGCAGAAGGATTGTGGAAGCCAGTGATAGGGAACATGAGCGAAGGGGATTACCTGATCATTCAGTTTGGCCATAATGATGAATCAAAGGATAAGGGGGAGCGATATTCAACGCCCGATGAGTTTAAGGCAAATCTGACCAGTTATATTACCCAGGCAAGGAACAAAAAAGCTATTCCTATCCTCATCACACCAGTTGGCCGCAGAAAATTTGATGCAACCGGAAAGATCACAGAAACACATCTGGGCTATTCAGACCTTGTTAAACAGGTAGCCCGGGAACAGAATACACCCCTGATTGATCTTGATAAAAAGAGCCAGGAGTTATACCAGCAGTTGGGCCCCGAAACTTCAAAATTGTTATTCAATTACCTGGAACCCGGCGAACATCCCAATTTTCCAAATGGAGTTAAGGATGATACCCATTTCAGCGAACTGGGTGCACGAAAGATGGCGGAAATAGTGCTGGCGGAGATCAGGGCACAGCATATTGAACTGGCAGACAGAATTGTTAAACGATAGCCCCGCCATCGGCGTAGGTTACAATTTTAATCGGAAATATATAAATTTTAGTCTGCCGAAGGCGGATAAATTTCCTCATCCATTGGTATCTTCAGCGCGCTAAAAATAAACCATGCAGCCAATCAATGTAGCGTTATGTTCGTTCGGAATGAGTGGGTGGGTTTTTCACGCACCTTTTATCACCCAAAATCCGGGATTTAAGTTCTATGCCGTTTGGGAAAGGAGCAAAGACCTTGCGAAACAGAAATACCCGGATGTAAAAGTATTTCGTGATTTTGATGAAATGCTCGCTGATTCCGCAGTTGAACTGGTAGTAGTGAATACTCCCAGCTATACACATTATGAGTACGCCAAAAAATCATTACAGGCAGGCAAACATACAGTTGTTGAAAAACCATTTACTGCCACAATAGCCCAGGCCCAGGAACTGATTGATCTGGCAAAAGCAAAAGGCGTAAAGCTTTCTGTATTTCAAAATCGCCGTTATGATAGCGACTTAAGAACTGTAAAGAAGATACTTAAGGAAGGATGGTTAGGAGAGATAAAGGATGCTGAATTCCGGTATGATCGTTACAATCCTCAATTGAGTCCAAAAATACATAAAGAAACTCCGCAACCTGGCGCTGGTTGTGTGTATGATCTGGGACCACACCTGATTGATTCTGCGCTTTATTTATTTGGATTGCCGCAGGCGGTATTTGCAGATATCATGATCACAAGGCCCACTTCCAAAGTGGATGATTACTTTGAGATATTATTATATTATCCTGCTCATAGAGTGAGATTGAGATCAGGATATTATTACAGGGAACCGGTTCCTTCCTTTGCTTTGCATGGCACCCTGGGTTCATTCCTGAAATCAAGATCAGATATCCAGGAGATACAGTTGCAGGCGGGTTTGAATCCTTCAAACCCGGAATATGGCCTAGAACCGGATTCAGGAAGAGGGCTGTTACATACAGAAAAGGAGGGCAAAATTATCCGCGAACTGGTTAACACAGAACGGGGTAATTATGGAGATTATTATGAAAAAGTGTATCAGGCAATGAGAAATAATAAGGAGATGCCGGTTACCGCAGAGCAGGGATTGAATGTGATCCGTGTGATAGAACTGGCATTCAGGAGCAGTAAGGAGAAAAAGGTACTTGATTTTTGATCAGCTAAAATTGCTTGCAATATTGCCAAAGATGGGGTATTGTACAGGCATCGGTTCTTTATATTCACGGCATATTTACATAATATTCAGCACACCAAATGAAACAACAAAAAGGTTATCTCATTCCATTCATACTGGTTACGAGCCTGTTCTTTTTCTGGGGATTGGTTCATAACATGGATCCGGTATTGATCCCACATTTAAGGAAGGCATTTCGTTTAAATACACTTGAATCCTCCCTGGTTGATTCTGCGGTGTTCATTGGTTATTTTGTAATGGCTTTGCCAGCCGGTTTGATCATGCAACGGCTGGGATACCGGTATGGGATCATCATTGGGCTGTTATTGTTTGCTATCGGCGCATTCTTATTTGTTCCGGCCGCCAATACCCAACAATATGTTTTTTTTCTGGGAGCATTATTTATCATTGCCTGCGGCCTGGCCATGCTGGAAACCGCAGCCAATCCCTATGCTACGGTATTAGGACCTGAGGAAACTTCCACGTTTCGATTAAACCTTGCGCAATCATTCAATGGATTGGCGGCAATGCTTGGGCCTGCAATTGGAGGCAGGTTTATCTTATCAGGCAAAACTTACTCAGATGCAGACCTTGCAGCCATGACTGAACAGGCAAGGGCGGCCTATCTTCATTTCGAAGCCAGCAGTGTTAAAATGCCTTACACCATCATCGGTATTGTTGTTTTATTGGTAGCGGTTCTGTTTATCATTACCAAATTGCCCGATATTAAGGAGGAAAAATCTGAAAGGAAAAGTATCTGGCATGCTTTCAGGCATTCCCATTTGACATGGGCTGTGGTAGCGCAATTTTTTTATGTGGGAGGGCAGGTATGTGTTATAAGCTTCTTTATAAACATGGCAACGAAATCCGCCCATATGGAGGAAAAAGTGGCGGCTAATTATCTCGGATTTGGTTTCGGAATGGCATTTATGGTAGGTAGATTTTTTGGGACATTCCTGATGAGAAAGATTGCGCCACCGCGATTGTTATCGGTTTATTCTGTTATAAATGTGTTATTGTCAGCAATAGCGATATTCAGCACCGGAATGATCACGGTTTACGCATTAATCTGCATGGGCTTTTTCATGTCAATCATGTTCCCGACTATCTTTGCGCTCGGAATAAAAAAGCTGGGTCATGAAACCAAGATCGGCTCCAGTCTTTTGATCATGTCTATTGTGGGAGGAGCTGTATTACCGCCGGTATTGGGATTAATTGCAGACAAAACAAATAACATACAGACCGGATATATTGTCCCCCTGATTTGTTTTATAGTTATTTTCTTTTTTGGATGGAAGGGATACAAACCTAAAACGCATGGAGAAGAGATATTGCCTGGCCTTGGATCTAAAGAATGATCCTGCATTGATAGCCGAATATGAAGCATGGCACAAGAAGGTGTGGCCAGAGATACTGAAAAGTATTAAGGAAGCTGGTATCAGGAATATGGAGATCTATCGCACCGGCAATAGAATGTTCATGATCATGGAAACAGCTCCTGATTTCAGTTTTGAAGAAAAAGGAGCAACTGATGCTGCCAATGCAAAAGTGCAGGAGTGGGAAGAACTGATGTGGAAGTTCCAACAACCCTTGCCAGGCAGCGCCCCTGGAGAGAAATGGATCCTGATGGACAAGATATTTTCAATTTGATATGCTGGATTTTAAGAATAAGAATGTAGTGATAACCGGAGGCGGCAGTGGTATTGGGAGAGCTGCTTCACTGGCATTTGGTAAAAGAGGTGCAC
>CAMLGP010000347.1 GCA_946479535.1 uncultured Bacteroidota bacterium | reverse complement strand
ATCCATCAGATTCCTGTTCATCGGTATCTGAACGCTCTTTGGAATCATCGTTGAAAATTTTCTCACCGTCTTTATTATCCAGATCCGCTGTCTTTTTTTGTTGACTGGTTTTTGGTTTGATCGTTTCATTTTTTGCAGGTCCATGGGGATATCCTTCAAAGTCCTGATCGATCCTGGGATCAGGGTTCTTTTTGATCTCTTCTTTTTTCCTGATCGGATTTCCTTCCTGCTTATTCATGGTTCATGATTATATAATGTAGAAAATAATTATTGTGCCAGAAATTCCAGGAAAGCGATTTCGATTCAGTCAGTAACTTTAATACCATGGTAACCATTGAAGAAGCCAGGAATCTTGCACTTTCTTTCCCGGAAACAGATGAGCATCCGCATTTTGATAAAAAAGCATTTCGGGTAAAGAAGAAGATTTTCGCCACACTGGATGGGAAGGCCTGCCGGATGATGGTAAAATTATCCTCAACCAACCAGTCTGTTTTTTGTTCTTATAATAGCGAAGTGATTTATCCGGTTCCGGGTGGCTGGGGCCGTCAGGGAGCTACCTTTATTGAATTGAAAAAGGTTAGAAAGAGTATGTTCAGGGACGCATTAACAACTGCGTATTGTAACGTGGCGCCTCCAAAGCTGGGAGATCAGTTCAGATTGGAATAATATCAGTTCAGGATCTTATAAAAGAAAAGGCCGCCTTCGGGTCGGCGGCCTTTCATGTTTGACGGTAGAGGAAATGTGTCAGCAAAGAATTACTTTTTTCAGTTCCTATAAGACAAACATGCGACGGTTATGAACGATAGTTTGCAGTACTAAAATTAGGGAGAGAGCGTATCACTCACATACCGTCCTAACGGTATTTTTCATTTAACTTTACACCCCGAATTGAAAGTGGATAATTTTAAAACATATAAAAGAACGCTATGACTTACACAGAACCTACAGTAGAACAGATAGATGATATTCTTCAGAAAGCCTGGAAAGCATTTCACGTATATCGTAAATTACCACTTAGGTCGAGAGCTGAGTTTATGCGGGCTATAGCAACTGAAATTGACGCATTAGGAGATGAATTGTTGAAAGTTGCCAATGAAGAAACCAACCTTCCTGATGCTCGTCTCAGGGGAGAAAGAGCACGTACCATGTTCCAGTTGACCTCTTATGCTGATACAGCGGAAAGTGGTCAGTTACTGGATGCCCGAATAGATACTGGGATACCCGAAAAAAATCCTCCCAAGCCTGATCTGCGTAAGATGCAGGTTCCGTTGGGTCCGGTTGTAGTATATGGAGCCAGTAATTTTCCATTTGCATTTTCAACTGCCGGTGGAGATGTTGCCTGTGCGTTTGCTGCGGGTTGTCCTGTTGTTGTAAAGGCGCATTCGGCTCACAGGAAAACTGGGAAATTGGTAGCTACTGCAATAATGCGCGCAGCCATGAAATGCAATATGCCTGATGGCATTTTTGCCAATGTAGAAACATCTTCTCATGATATTGGTAAAGTACTGGTGCAACATACCCATACGAGGGCAGTTGGTTTTACCGGTTCCACCTTTGGAGGTAAAACTTTATATGACTGGGCTAACCAGCGCAAGGAACCCATTCCTGTATTTGCTGAAATGGGAAGCATCAACCCCGTTTTCCTGATGCCTGAAAAAATAAAAGAATCTGCTGTGGATGTGGCAAAATTATATGCAGGTTCCATAACCCAGGGTGTTGGACAATTCTGTACTAACCCAGGTCTTTTAATTGGAGTGGAAGGAGAGGGACTGCAGACTTTTATAAACGCACTGGGTGAAGAAATAAAGAAGGTGAGTCCGGGTACTATGCTTCATCCCGGGATCTTCAAAAGCTATGTAGAGAACAGGGCCAATGCACTTGCACAGGAAGAAGTTGTTACTGTTGCCGTTTCAGAAACAGAGCCTCAGCTGAATCAGGGAGCACCTACTGTAGCATCAGCAAGTGGGCAGGCATTCCTGAACAATCCGGTGTTGCACCGTGAAGTGTTTGGACCTTATTCACTGGTTGTTCGTTGCAAGGATATGAATGAGATGCTGGAAGTAGTCAATAAACTGGAAGGACAGCTTACCGCTACCCTGATGGCCACAGTGAATGATATCAAAAAGAATGAAGACATTATAGAGGCTGTCAAAAATATTTGCGGGAGGTTTATTGTTAATGGTGTTCCCACCGGCGTAGAAGTTTGCATGAGCATGCAGCATGGCGGGCCTTATCCGGCAACAACGGATTCAAGATTTACTTCTGTTGGAGCCGATGGCATTAAGCGTTTTGCAAGGCCACTTGCTTTCCAGAACTGGCCTGACGAGCTTTTACCAGATGAGTTAAAGAATGCTAATCCCCTGGGGATCTGGAGAACAGTGAACAATGAACTGACAAAAAGTCCTCTTTAAGTGGTAAAATATTGAGTCGAACACCAACCGATGAACAACCGATGAACAACCGAAGAACAACCGATCAATAAAAAAGCGGGAATTCTTCGGTTTTTGTCATGCTGGCAGTGCTAAAGCCAGGTGGTCTTCCCTGTAATGTTTAACTACAAACCAGGCAGTTACCAGCAGGGATAATACAAAATAGCCGGCGATAAAATAATGGGCATTGGGGAGAAGCATAGAAGCACCAAACCAGTTGCCCTGGGTGTAGATGATCCACAATCCCAGTACTGCCCTCGCCATTTCCCAGGCAAGTGCATACCTGTTACGGTCCATTAATTCTGTATAAGCATATATGCTAAGGAATGCAAAACCGCCATACAGATAGATATATCCTTTATCAAGTTTATTGATAAGAGCGATATTTCCAAACAGGTAACTAATGAAAAGAAGGATCACAATCATTTGCACCCAGCTCCATATATGTAATGCAAGCGAAGCCTTGCTATCATACTTCTCAAAATCATAAACATCATCAATCTTGTAAACGGGATATTTTGCTTTAACATCTTCGGGGCGCCAGCCAGTGGGCATGATCCAGAGACGAACTTTATCTTTCCAGCTTCTGGTTCTCCATGCATCTTTCATCAATAACCATACATGCAGAAAATTGATCTTGATGGGATTCCAGGTTCTTACAGGTCTTGTAATGCCATATACAGGTTGTACATCCGGCAATTCTTCCTGGTAAGAACCAAATAATTTATCCCAGAATATAAAGATCTGTCCATAGTTCTTATCAATATACTCGGGATTAATGGCATGATGCACCCGGTGATGAGAAGGCGTGACAATTATTTTCTCCAGAAAACCCATCTTATTGATGTGCTGTGTATGGTACCAGAATTGTGCAAAAAGATGAAGAGGTGCCACCACCGCAATTACCTCACCCGGTACACCCAGTAAGGCGGCCGGTAGCAGGAATACAATGAATATTTTGACAATGGATGATATACTTTGGCGAAGCGCGCAGGCCAGATTGAATTCTTCGCTGCTATGATGAACGATATGGCCATTCCAGAAAAAATTGTTGATATGCTGGATGCGGTGAACCCAATAACCGGCAAAGTCCAGGGCGAAAAAAGCGATGATATATACCAGGATTGAAGACTGAATATGAGTAAGCGCCAGGTGATTTACAAGCCAGGGATAGGAGATTATGGCGAGGCTCAATCCTAATACATCCTTGGTAACATTGGTTACACCTGAACTAAGGCTGGAGATCATATCCAGGTTACGCACAGTATCCTTTTTCCTGAGCACTCCATACCATTTTTCAAAAAGTACCAGTAACAGGAAGGCCGGCATGGCTATCAGCAGGATCTTTCCATATTGTTCCATACAGCAAAAGTTGAGCATCCTAAATTTACAGAGTTATCGGGGTTATTACGAATAGAAAATTTCCCAATAACCTAGGATAACAATTTTTCGCCGTTTACGCCGTTGCTGGTGTTTCCCGTCTGGATTTAAGTCTCTTCTTTTTTAAGACTGGGAGGAAGCACCAACAACCGAAGTTTAGGGTCTCTCAGTTCCTGTGTTGCTGGTGCTCCCTGCTGTACTTAACCAGGTGATGTATTATGCAGACGGGAAACACCAGCAACGGCGTACAGCTCGTGGGCGGTGCGGCCTGATAGTATTTTCTATCTACGCGGCGATGCAGCCTGATAACATTTTCCCCTCGCGCAGTGGCCCAGCCGGACTATTTCCTCCTTCCGGGAGCTTACTGATAAAACCCTTAATTTAGCCTCTCATTAAATTTTGGACTAAACCATTCATTCACATTATTGTTATACCCCCCAAACAGTCTATATGAAAAAGACCTTACTCAATGTGACCGTATTATTTGCAATGCTTTGTAGTGGATTGCTTGCCAACGCCCAGAAGCATGAACTGGTTAAACTGTGGCAGACAGATTCAGTGTTTAAAGTGCCGGAATCTGTATTGTTTGATGCAAAGACCAATACGCTTTATGTGAGCAATATCGATGGCACTGATCCCTGGGAAAATGATGGTAAAGGTTCTGTGG
>CAMLGP010000346.1 GCA_946479535.1 uncultured Bacteroidota bacterium | reverse complement strand
TCAGATGGCAGTATTGATCAATAAAGTGGCCAATTCATATACCATTCCGGTTGGAAGCGCCTGTGTGTATGTATATCAGTTCTCTCAACATTTTGGCCCACTTACCAATGTTCACAATTTGTTTGTTTGCCTGGGTGCGGGACACACCTCGGATTCAGGCTGTATTCCCTTTGGTTGTACTCCTAATAACTGGGGTGCGGCCCAGGTGTTTACCAGTTGCAGTGGCTGTGCTGCACTGGCCACGTTGCCATCCGGGTTTAGCTCATTCTCATTAACTGAATTCAATGGTTTGAATCAATTGACCTGGGGTATGGACAGGGAAGCGGGAACATGCCGTTTTTACATTGAACACAGTGGTGACGGTTATCATTTTTCCATATTGGATTCTGTGGAAGGAACCAGCAGCAGATCCTATTCCTATACTGACCGGTCATCATTATTGCCGGTTCAGTATTACCGAATACGATGTGTTGAAGCAAATTCAGGCAAAGCGATTGTTAGTAAAATGATAAGCAGCTCGGAAAAGCAGGTAAAAATGGAGATATACCCTTCTCCATTTGAAGAGGCTTTTTTTGTAAGATTCTCTGGAAATGAATCGTTACAACGGGTAAGGCTTACTGCAGCAGATGGGAAATCAATACCGGTGAGTATTCGCCAGGAAGGATACAGGTGGCGGATCACTCCTTTGAGTACCCTATCAAATAATGAAATAATTTTTGTTCAGGTTTTCACCAATAGTCGTATTGGAGGAGCCACGGTTTTACACAGATGAAAGGCCCTCGATAGATATCGGGGCCTTTGTCTGCTAATACTGCGAAACGTGTATACTGCTCAGTATACTTTATACTTGCTGTCAGGTTATTCAGCTCTCGATTTTTCACCTTCTGCAGCGTTGTCCTGGCGCCGGCGCTTCCTTGCAAACGTTTCATTGCCAAAACGGTAAGCAAATGAAATTCCAATACGGTGTGAATCAAATTCATTGCGGTGATAAAAAGTTGCCTGTTTAACGCCTAAAGAATTTTCTTTTGTGATCCATAAATGCAACATGTCTTCATAGCTTAGCTTTAATGATCCTTTATCTTTAAATATTTTTTTCTGAATGCCACTGTTTAATCGCATACGGGCTTTGCTAATTGATTGTTGATTCAAGTCTTTTCCCGTCCAGAAGCCTGCTACCTCCGCACTCCATCCTTTTCTGAAAGTAAACTGGTTTAAAATGTTCATTCTGTAGCTATAAAAGCTGGTGTTAAATGACTCTGAGTAAACCATTCCATTTACTTTCAGGTTGCCTACCTGGATGTTCGTGTTAAGCATCCACCATTTTGCAGGCTTTACATTCAGATTGGTACTGAAGATGATCAGCCTTCCTTCACCAAGATTATACGGCCGGTTGATAAAAATGTTACCAACGGCTTCAGTTGAGGGAATTAAGAGGTTAACAACATGGCCATAACTTAACCCTAATGTTAACAACTGGCGATATTGATATCTTAATTCATACCGGTATTGATAGTTAGGTTTCAGAGTTGGGTTGCCACTTGAATAGGTATAATTGTCCCTGAACACCAGGAAAGGATTGAACTGCTGGTAATTTGGGCGGTTGATGCGGCGGGCAAGACTGCCGGTAAGTGTATGTTTGCCCATACTATCCAGTTTGTAACTGATAAATAGAGTAGGAAATAGATCGGTGAAATTCTGCTTAGATTCACTATGTGGCACAACACTATTTCCTACCTGATTCCCTTTCAAATTGGTGTTTTCTGCGCGCAGACCAACCTGACCTCCAATTCGTTTCCAGTTTTTCCGAAGGCTCAGGTATGCGGAGTTGATATTTTCATCATAAATGAAATGATTGGATCTGCTGTCTTCAGGAAGATCACCTGAAGAATAAATATTGAAATAACGCGAGTCATTATCGTTTTGAACGATGCTTGATTTAATGCCTGCTTCAAAACCGGCTTTGTTTTTTAACGGATGTACATAATCAAGTTTGGCATTATAAATAGTGATGCCTGAAGTAATATCATACCTGAAATTGCCGGAATTATTTTTGGCCGCACCTGGCATTTCAACATAATTGCTGAAATATTGATCTCCGGTAGACTGGTACCGGAGATAATTGAGGTCACCGGATAATTCCCTGCCGGGTTTAGCCAGTTTTTGCTGGAAATTAATGTTTACTCCCGTATTAAGCCAGTGATTATAACTTAGTGAGGTGCCTGTATTTACAGAATCAAGGGCCATACCATCATCAAAACTTCTGGTTTCAAACAGGTTCTTATTGTTTCCTGGCCTTGTTTGCAAATTGACCTGGAATCCAAGAATGGTTTTGTCTGATAATGTATAGTCCAGTCCCAATCTGCTGTTAATTCCTCTGGAGGAATAGTAGGATGTATTATCAAGGAATATCCTGGAATACAGCTCATTGGTGGGAGTAAAATAGCTACGGTCTGTGAAATCAAGTGATCTGTTCCCATCAGTACTATACCCAATATTGCCAAACCAGTTATATTTTCGCTTGCTATAATTAAGATTAAGAACATTGTAAGTTCTTGCTATTATTCCCTGGCTGTAGGAAGAATTGATATTGCCTGTTAATCCCAGGTCCCTGGTTTTCTTTAGCCTGATATTGATAATAGCTCCTCCACCTGCATCATATTTAGAGGGAGGGTTGTCTATTAGCTCAAGTTTATCCAGCATCCCACCAGGCAGGGATTTCAAATAGCTGGCTAGGTCCTGTCCAGACATGTAAGTTGATCTGCCATCAATTAATACCAGCACTCCCTGCTTTCCATTCAGAGTGATTGATCCATTGATATCTACGGTTACGCCTGGCGTTTTTTCCAGAACTTCCAGTGTATTACTGGTATTTGCGCCGATCATGGATTCAACGTTTACAATGGTTTTATCAATATCATTCTCTATCAGGGGCTTTTTTGAAGTTACCACCACTTCCTTTAGCTGGTTATTTCCCGCCGCTGCAAGAAATACTACAGGCAATACAATAATAGGATGTGCCTCATCTATTGTAATATCGGCACTGGTGAACTTTTTATGGCCTACGCTGGTGATCTCGAGGAGATAATTCCCATCCTGTAAATTATTGAACTGGAATTTCCCATTATTATTGGTGGTTTCCCCTTTAACGAGTGACGAGTCAGGTGCTTTTAATAACCTTACGGAGGCATCCACCAATACTACATTTTTGGTATCCTTTACGGTTCCGCTGATTGATCTGGTTTTCTGGGCTGATGCCTGAAGGCAGGTTAGCGTAAGGAGAATGGCTATAATTTTTTCCATCAGTCTTTTATTGTTTTTTGCCTGATGGAACTTACGTTTCATCAGTTTGGTTTTGATGGAACAAATATTGCCCTGGAAACGGGGAGGTGAAAATTAATGTGTTGAAATGGACCGATAGTCTGACGGAATGCTGATTTTTCAGGCCGGAGCTGTTGAACCTGTTTTTAAACCCGTCTGTCAGGATTTAGTACCAATTGGTCATCCAGGTTTATTTTTCTTATTTTAGTTCATGAATATTTGGTTATATATTTTAATCAAATGGAAAGAATATTGAAAAAAGAAGTAAAGAAAGCAGGTACGCTTATTCCGGGTATGAAAAATACGATGGAGGTTGTGCTTAATATATTTGTAGCTATCCTGGCGTTCTCCCTGTCCCATTTTTTCTTTGATAAGGAATTAAATAATGATGCTGCTGTAAGTGCAGCATTATGTGTTACCATTATTTTCATCGGTGGTATTTATGCCGGGCGGTTTATGTCCGTTAGCTGGATTAATAAGGGTAAAAGAGTATTGAACCGGTCTATTATTATACTTCCCCTCCTGATTTTTTTGTTTGGTTTCTTTTCCCTGCTTTTTGCGGTTGTTGTAATGAAAGGTCACAATCCTGAAATGCTTTTTTTAGGTTCGCCTCTTCTTTTCATAGCAAGTGCGGCCACGGGTATGTTGATCAAGACAATACGAACCAAGGTTAAACTTGAATTACAGACAGCTCATATTAGTGCAACACATAGCCAGACAGAACTCCACCTGTTGCAGGAGCAATTAAGCCCGCATTTCCTGTTTAATACACTCAATAATTTATATGGTATTTCACTGACGCAGCATGAAAAGATACCCGCATTACTTTTGAAGTTATCGGAACTTTTGCGGTATTCAGTATATGATGCCAAGGAGCCGTATGTTTTGCTAAAGGATGAAGTTGCCTATCTGAACAATTATATCGAGTTCGAAAAGATCCGGATCGGGGAGAAGTTAAACCTTACCATTGAAATTGATGATGTTGCATCAAGTAAAGTCCGGATTGCACCAATGTTGCTGATCGTTTTCCTTGAAAATGCATTCAAGCACTCAAAAAACACCCTGGAATCCAGGATCCATATTTATATTGGATTGAAAATATGGGGCAGCTCCATTTTATTTTCCGTCAAAAATTCCTATAATACCTCGGCAAGAAGGACCG
>CAMLGP010000345.1 GCA_946479535.1 uncultured Bacteroidota bacterium | reverse complement strand
TTACACAGGTTGGATTAAGACCATAATTGGCTGCCATTAAGCACACCATTTCAAGCAGATCCAAATCGTCATCAACTATAAGAACGCGTACCATGGGTTATTCGTTGGCGGTTAAGTTGACGTAAAATGCAAAATTCTGGCCAAATTGGTCTGGATTTTGTCTCTAATTTCAACAATTACAGCCCCTTATGGATCAGGTTTCTGAAATAGAGCGACAAGCCATGCTTGCAGCAATAATTGATAGCTCTGAAGATGCAATCATTTCAAAAGATTTAACAAGCAGAATTTTGACCTGGAATCCGGCCGCAGAGCGCATGTTCGGTTATTCTGAATCGGAAATGGTTGGCCAGTTGATCCATATTCTTATCCCGGATGATCGTAAGCAGGAAGAGGAACTTATTATCTCCAGTCTTAAGCGTGGAGAAAGGGTAGAACATTTCGAAACTATCCGTGTCACTAAAACGGGGAAAAAGTTGCACATATCCCTTACTATCTCCCCCATAAAAAATGCTGAAGGAAAAATAATCGGGGCTTCAAAAATCGCCCGGGATATAACTCAGCAGAAATTGATTGAAGAACGGTTAAAGATATTGAATGATCTTTCTACGGCCATCAATTCCAAATTGGATGTGGATGTTATATTACAATTGGTGACAGATGCCTGCACAAAAGCTGTGGGTGCCGCATTCGGGGCCTTTTTTTACAATAAGATAGATGAGAAAGGGGCCTCCTACATGTTATATGCGCTATCAGGAGCAGACAGATCCCAGTTTGATAAATTTGGAATGCCCAGGAATACAAAAGTATTTGATCCCACTTTCCAGGGAACAGAAATAGTCATGTCTGATAATATCCAAAAGGATCAACGATACGGGCACAATGCACCTCACTACGGAATGCCCAAAGGCCACCTTCCTGTTGTGAGTTACCTGGCAGTTCCTGTAAAATCTCAAATCGGAGTTGTATTGGGCGGTTTATTTTTCGGTCATCCCAAAGAGGCCATGTTTTCCAGTCAGCATGAAAGCCTTGCCGTAGCAATAGCCTCCCAGGCAGCCATTGCATTGGAAAACGCAAAACTCCTGCAGGAAGTAAATTTTCTCAATAAAAGAAAAGATGAATTTATAGGTTTTGCCAGTCATGAATTAAGAACTCCGCTGGCAACACTTAAAGGGTTTATGGAAATTGCTGAGGAGGGGGGAATGCCTGTTGAGCTTATGTTTCCAAAGGTTAAAAAGCAGGTTGAAAGATTGGAAGGCATTATTTCCGATCTGCTTGATATTTCACGCATTCAGGCAGGAAAATTAGAACTGGTATTTAAAAGAACAAGTCTGCTTTCATTGCTGAAAGACAGTATTGATATGGTAGATATAAGCAATCACCATCTGGAAATAAGGTATCCCGCTGAAGATATCAATGTGTGCGTGGATGGCCAGAAGATCAGCCAGGTCATTGTTAATATTATCAGTAATGCAGTAAAATACTCTGATAAAAACACATCCATTTATCTTAAAGCCGAGAGCATGGGTGACCAGGTTGAAATTAGAGTAACAGATGAAGGACGAGGCATAGCCGAAGAGGATCTGAAACGGATCTTTGAGCAATACTATCGTGCAAAAAGCACTCCCAGGGATACAACTGGTATTGGCCTGGGATTATTTATTTCAAAAGTTATTGTTGAAGCTCACGCCGGTCGTATATGGGCAGAAAGTGAATTAGGAAAAGGTACTACGTTTACGATCCAGTTTCCGGTGGATCGCCCTTAGGTAAATCCCATAAAGAATTGAAAATCGTTTCTACTATTACATCATAATTTTGCAAACTGCTTGGCTTGACCAATAATGACGCCCCATTTCTCTCCCCCAAAAGAATATCCTTGTCTCGCGGGTGTGTAGTAAGGATTATTGCAGGAATATTTATATTCAATGTATCCCGGATCTCTGATAATAGATCAGTTCCGTTCATTCTTGGCATATTAATATCCAGGATAATGAGTTTTGGTAAATTGAACTGGTTTAATGCCCGGGATAAAAATGCTATTGCCTCTTCTGCTGAAGGCAGGAACTTCATCCTTATATCCCTTCCGCTTTTTTTAATAGCTTCTTCAAGGAGTAGGCAATCATCTTCGTCATCATCCACGCAAAGAATATAGTCCTGATGCTTCATCTGGTTAGGCTTAAATCATGTTTGATAATCCAATCACCTGACCTTCACTACCAACCTAAAGATATTTATAAATTATGCTGCCGAAATACCGGAAAACACGGATTTAAGTAAAAATTTGGGCATTTTGATCACGAAAGAATTCCGGAAAGAGTGGTGCATGCCTGGCTCTGCTGCTCATGGTGTATTTAAGTTATATGAGCCGCTTTCTGATATCACACGGGCTCATTTTTTAAATGATACAGCTGTTGAAACTCCGGTATTTGTCCGCTCCTCTGCAGTTGCAGGTTCCCGCGGATCTACTGATCTGGCAAGAGATGTGGGTGGGTTTGCCGTTAAATTTTATACCCAGGAAGGTAACCCGGAATCAACGCATATGATCAGGTGGCTAATGAGTGATCGTGCTATTCCCCGCAGTTAATAGAAAGGTGCCGGCCATAAGCCGGCACCTTTCTATTATATCTCATACTAACTTATTTATTTGGTAACATAACCAAACACACCTTTTGTTTCATCTGCAGGTCCGGCTGCAAAATATAGCCAATCACCATTGAGCGCGGTAGCACCGGATGGTTTGAAGCTAATGCCCCAAAGACCATCTATAGTGAGCACTGTACCATTTGTTTTCAATGTGCCCATCCAGGTCCCGTTAGCTGCATCATAAGCGTTGATATGTCCATCGCCGAAATTCCCAATCAGTATAACGGTACTACTCGCCGCACCTTTCAGCCAACCGGCCGGTGCCTGCGCAACACCCCAGGGTGCATTCATTTTGCCATTAGATACAAATCGTTTTACGAAGCTGCCATCAGGATTGAATATATTCACAACGCCCAAACCATCCCCTTTCTTTTCTTCTCCAGTACCGGCATCTTTTTGAGCATAGGTAACATAGATCAACCCCCCAATATTCTGGGCATTAAAAGGCGCATAGCCTGCAGGTAAATTGGGATCCACAAAACTTGCTGTCTGCAGCACCCAGGTCCTGTTGAACTTATCAATTTTCCCTGATTTGAAGTCTGTTGCATATAAAAATGAATCTGTACCCACATTTCCGATAGCTAAACCAGTATATACAGAAGTTCCATTACGATCCACCATTGCTGTTGCACCCGTTCCGCCGTTCCAACCTGAAATAACTCCATCAAGGCCTGCAAAGATGAAGCGGGCCCCATTGCCATTTGCCAGTGGAAATGCTCCTGTTGGATTGTTGACCTGCCCTGTTGGCAAACCACCTGTAGCGGCGCCGTGAGTAGGAATGTTAACCGCTGCAAGTTGCTGTGCTCCTGTAGCCCCATTATATATAGCGGTAGAATGATCACCCGTGGAGGAGATCCATGGTGTACCAGTTGGACTAAACGATATGCCCCAGGCATTGAGTAGTTTTGGGTCAACTCTTCCAGCTGTTATGGATGCGTCGCTAGCTACCATGTTCACTACGGTGAAACTTTGCGTATCAGCCGGAGTTACTTTATCTGGTTGGGCATCATTATTTTTATCACACCCAATAAAGCCGGCGATGAAAAGTACAAGAATAAGGAAGGGTAGGATTTTTGTCATGATTTTTCTGACAGGATGTTTCATTGCAGATTTTTTTATAGTTAATAGTTGATTGGATAAATAAGCCGCCAGAAGAAATAGTAGTAGTATTTCCACATGACTCGCTATTAAACCTTTATTATCGTTGTTCCTGCATCAAGGGTTGTACCACTATTAAAAAATTATAGCTTTCTAAATTTATCTGGCTATTAAACCTTTTAGAGGCAACCTTTGAAAAAAAACAACGATTGGCGGCTTGCAGGGAGATATAATTGCTGATCATGGATCTAACTCCATAAGTTCAGGAATTTGGAATGTGCCTTTGCTACAACGGGGCACTTTTTTCCCGCTCGTTCTTATTGCAATAATGATTCAGGAATTAAAATCTTAAATGTTCTCAGGATAGTTTCTAGATGAGTTGCAATTGGGCAGCACTCCTGATGAGCAAGGCGGTATTTTTTGCATCAAATTTTGCCAGCAGGTTTTTGCGGTGGGTATCCACAGTTGTGGAGCTTACAAATAGTTTATGTGCAATTTCGTTATTGGTCATTCCTTCGGCAATTAATCCTAGTACTTCTTTTTCACGGCGCGTAAGTACTGGTATATGGGAAGTATTCTTTTTTTGTAAGGATTGTGCAGCTTCATCGCTTAAATACATTTTCCCTTTCATAACTGTTCTGATCCCTACCATGAGCTCCTCCTTTGTAGCATTTTTCAGAACATATCCCGAAGCCCCATTGGCGATCATTTTCTGAATAATGCAACAAAAGCGCACCCTGAGGCTGGTAAGTA
>CAMLGP010000344.1 GCA_946479535.1 uncultured Bacteroidota bacterium | reverse complement strand
CGATGGTGTGCTGAAAATAAAGATCAATGATCGCGTGTTGTTATTGGATTATGCCGCTCCCAACAACGGTGATTGTGACAATAAGGCCAAGCTTACCTGGAACAATGGAACCAAGAGTCGAATTGTGATTCTACCTTAAGTAAGGAATTGAGTGTTAGGCCCGAAGTTAACGGGTGGATTCCAAAATGCAAATAGAAGCAAGTAGTGGGCAGTAGCCTAAGCTTGCTTCTTTTGCATTTCTCAATTTAGACTATACATTTGTGCTGTGCGCTAACTTATTATACTATACGCTTTGGCATTTGCCACCTGCCAGTCCAAAACCGAAGACGCCAGATTAAAGGAGACCATAGAAGGAGACTGGCTGGTATTAACTGCTGATCACCAGTTAGAGAATGATGGACAAGTACTGATCTATGGTAAAATGCAGGATTCCGTGGTTGATGCCAAATGCCACAAATTGATTCGATTTTATAAAGACGGAAGTTTTCAGCAGGTAGACCTTCCCAATGTTAAAGGCAAATGGGCTGTATCACCCAACCTGGATGTTTTTATGGGGAACGGTGGTGAGGGCTTTGACGATTTTAAAGCCAGGTATTCCAGTTACAAGGATAAGGAGCTCCAGTTAATAGAGCATTTGCATGCAGAAGGAGAATCGATCAAAATTGTATGGTATCTTAAAAAACTGAAGAAAGGAGATCTGTTGGATGAAGATGAAAATGAGTGGAGAAAAAAGCCATCTTCTCCGGAATCAGAACGGGAAATAAAGGCCAGATTAGCCAGGATCTTAAATTACTATTCCCGGTATTTAAAACTAATTTCCGATGAATCAAGTTTCTTCCTGAGAAGCCGCGTATTGCTTCCACTGAAATTTTACCAGCATGCCATGTCTACACTGCCTTATAACCCGGACAGCAAATTTGCCAAACTTTTCTACAACACGGAACAATCGGAACAGGCTTATGGTTACCTGAAAAGAAAGATCTATGATTTGGGAAACAAGTATCCCAGCGGCGACAATTTTGTAATTGAATATTCGAAATATTTAAGCCAGGTGGCGGAGGCAATTCAGCGATGAACCAGTTCACTGATCACAGGCATCTTTATACCACTATTTTCCTAGTTTTGCCGGAAATCAAAACCGGATGAAGTTAAACCGACTGGTACTTATCTTATTCGTTGCCCTGCTTGCTTCCTGCACTTCATCAAAGAAAATAAGCAAACAAAATAATATAGGCAGTTTGCGTTTTATCAATGAATATGATTACCCCAATAACAGGCTGATGGAAGGAACTACTATTGGCGGACTTTCAGGGATAGATTATGATCCCAAATCCAGCCAGTATTATTTTATTTGCGATGATCCTTCCTCAAAAGGCGCCTCAAGATTTTATACTGCCAGGATCAACCTGAACGAAAAAGGCATCGATACAGTAAACTTTACTGCTGTTACCATACTAAAGAATAAGAACGGGGTTCCCTATCCAGATATAAACAAAGACCGTATACATTCTGCTGACCTTGAAGCAATGCGGTATGACCCTACCCGGAATGAAATGATCTGGAGTAGTGAAGGACAGCGAAGGCCAGCAGAAAAACAATTACAGGACGCAGCCATCGTAATTATTGCTCCTGATGGTCAGTACAAGGATAGCTTTGAATTACCAGCAAATTTGCATGTTCATGCAACTGAACTGGGCCCACGTCATAACAGTGTACTGGAGGGCCTAAGCTTTGATGAAGATTACAGTCACATCTTTGTAAGTGTTGAAGAGCCATTGTATGAAGACGGCCCAAGAGCAGGTACGGGCGATTCTACTGCTTGGGTACGTTTTCTGAAATTTGACAGGAACACCCGCAAACAGGTTGCTCAATATGCCTATGAGATAAGTGCCATTCCTTATCCGGCCAACCCTCCCGGTGCTTTTAAAGTAAACGGTGTATCTGACATTTTATATATTGGAAATAATCAGTTCATCGTAATAGAACGCGCCTATTCAACCGGTAGAGCGCCTTCTGATGTGAGGGTTTACCTGGCAGATGCAAGAGGGGCGGAGAATATTTCAGGGAATCCATCTCTTAAAGTCCATCCTGCTAAAAAACCGATTAAGAAAAAACTGATCATCGATTTAAATAAAAGCCTGGATCGGTATATCGATAACATAGAAGGAGTGACATTTGGACCCTTGTTACCCAATAACCACCGTACACTGCTATTTGTTTCAGACAATAATTTTGACGAAAGACAAAAGAACCAGTTTTTTTTATACGAGATCATCCCCTAAAATTAGCCGCCGGAAGAAAAATAAAAGGGTTGTAAATCCCGGTTTTTCTTCTTTATCTTTCACTTAATTGATCACTATGCGAGTTGTCCCCTTCCTGGTTTCCACAATTGTAACAGCCGGACTGGTATTTGCCCTCAACAAGAGATGGGGCAGCATTCCTGCTATGGGCAATTTTCTTAGTCCTCAACATGGTTTCTGGCAAAATGCTGAAGCTACTGATCATGACTTCAATGCAGATCTCCAGTTTCCAGAAATTACCGGCAAGGCCGAAGTTTATTTTGATGACCGACTGGTTCCCCATGTTTTTGCCGAGAATGATCATGATGTTTATTTTATACAGGGATACCTACATGCCAAATTCAGATTATGGCAAATGGAATTTCAAACCTTTGCAGCGGCTGGAATGGTTAGCCAGGTAATTGGTGAAGGAGATGAAGGACAATACCTGAAATATGACCGGAGCATGCGAAGACTTGGAATGATCCATGCAGCTGAGCTGGCGTTGGAACAAATGAATCAGTTTCCTGCAGTGAAAGCACAGGCAGATGCCTATACGGAAGGCGCCAATGCATGGATTGATAATTTAAAAGAAACTGAAATACCGCTTGAATACAAACTTCTTGGTTATAAACCTCAGCACTGGACCAATCTGAAAACCGCACTGCTTGTCAAGTATCTTGCTTATGATCTTTCCGGCGCTGATGAAGATGCAGAATATACCAATGCAAGGAATATTTTGTCAGCTACTGATTTTGAAAAACTATATCCTGTAATACAGGATTCATTAAAACCGGTAGTCCCCAACACTCCTGAAAATCCCTATCCTGCAATACCTGCTGTGAATATGGCATTGCCAGTTGCAGCAGACTCAACCTACTTTATTTTTAGAAAGGACACAATTACCAACTTGTTACCTCAGCCAGATAAGAACAATGGAAGCAATAACTGGGCGGTAAGCGGAAATAAAACAGTCAGTGGTGCACCCATTCTTTGCAACGATCCACATCTCGGGCTTAATCTTCCTTCCATCTGGTATGAAATGCAGATCTCAACTCCTGAGTTTAATGCTTATGGGGTAAGCTTTCCGGGAGCACCTAATATTATTATTGGTTTCAATGATAGTATTGCATTTGGCATAACCAATTCAGGCAGGGATGTAAAGGATTATTACGAGGTCAGGTTTAAGGATAAAAGCATGAATGAATACCTGTTTGACAGTGTGTGGCAAAGGACCGATAAACGAACTGAGATCATCAATATCCGTGGAAAAAAGCCTTTACTTGATACGGTTGCATATACTTCTTTTGGCCCGGTAATCTATGATCATAGTTTCCCTATTGCTGAAGGCAGTGATAAATATTATGCAGTAAAATGGAAGGCTAACGATCCATCCAATGAACTGGCCATGATGTATGAGTGGAACCGTGCTAAAAATTATTCTGATTATATACAGGCTATCAAATACCTGACCTGTCCAGGACAAAACCTGGCATTTGCAAGCAAGAATGGTGATATAGCCATCTGGCAGCAGGGTGATTTTCCTGCAAAATGGAGAAGACAGGGTGATTTTTTCATGGAGGGAATTGATAGTAATTATTTGTGGAGAGGGATCATTCCTCAATCAGAAAATCCACATATGTTTAATCCTGCCCGTGGGTATGTAAGCAGCGCTAATCAATTATCAACAGATTCAAGCTATCCCTATTATACTGGTAACAGCTTTCCGGTTTACCGTGGTTATACCATTAACCGCAATCTTGATTCCATGCACAATATCAGGATCAGTGATATGGAGAGATTGCAGACCGATAATTACCGGGTACTGGCTGAATTCTCAAAAGATATTTTGCTGAAGATTGATGAATCAAAACTGGGGAATGACGAAAAGAAATACCTGGACATATATAAGGAATGGAATTTCCGGAATGATACCGCAGAAAAAGGGGCTACAGTATTTGATATCTGGTGGAAAGAACTGGAGATAGCTATATGGGGAGACGAGATCAATGGCTCAAATCTGCCAATGCCCTGGCCAAATGAAAGCACACTGGTGGAAGGTTTGCATAAGGATTCAGCTTATCGTTTTATTGATAATATTAAAACGCCCGAAAAAGAAACCCTGCAGGATATGCTGGCACTTTCCCTGAAGAAGGCAACTGAAAAATTAAAAAAAGTGGAGGCTGAAGGGAAATTGGAATGGGCACGGTATAAAGA